>JASJEE010000106.1 GCA_030064835.1 Microcoleaceae cyanobacterium MO_207.B10
GCCTTACAAGCAGGATGCCACTGGTTCAAATCCAGTACCGCCCATTTATAAATCAAGGATTTCTCAACCTTTCAGCCTTTCCTTACCTCAGAAATGGACAGGGAGTTGATGGAAAATTAGTACAAGAATATGTACAAAAACCTTACAAAAATTCGGATCAAGTCTAAGTATCAAATTTCGCTTGAGGTTTGTCCCACCATTCTAACTTCCAATAAACTCTTGTAAAGATTTTGAAAGTTTTCTGTAAAACTTGGCCGTGAATGACTAATTGCTATTACAAGTGGCAAAAAACAGTAGTCTGCAACAAGAAGTTTTAATATTCTTCTACAATCTGACACCTTTCCCAATTAAATACAGTCCCTTCTTAATCTCTTAAAAATCCTTTTTTGAAATCTATCTCTGCAATCTTAAACATAAGGGAATCAAGGCAATCAACTCTTGCCTTTTCTCCCACTCATAGAAAGAATTTGGGCTATATTTGGGCTTGAAATTTGCTAAAGTCCCGATAACTTGAGTTAATTTTCTACAGATAATGTAGAATTCGAGTTACTTGCATAGATGGAAAATCGAAGAATTCCACAGATAAATCAAGCAGTTAACAGGAATAGAATTTTGTCAATGTCGTCTGGCAAAAATTCAAAAAAACATAAAAGCTGGCGCTATTTTGGTATGGAATCATTTGAAAAAAATAGCCTACATTCTAGGAAAAACTATTTATAAACTCAAACATCAATTATTTCTCCCTGCGCCCTATTCCCTACTCCCTACTCCCTATTTTCCAGAGGTCTATTAAATTTGAGGTGATGCCAACCTTCCCCATAGCAATAAAAACCAAGGGACTTTGAAATTTGGTATTAACCAAGCATATTTTCTCAATGCAGGAAAAGTAAACGGAATTAAAAAACGAAGGGAACGTAGAGAGACAGGACAATTACCATTCTCATCTACAATATTATATTTTTCAGCAAGTTCAGCAACAATCCGCACCTTACCCGTATGACTCATAATACTTGGTTCAGCAGCCAGACTCGCAAGAACTCTACCTATAAACAAAGGAGTTTCCCAATTTTCACTATCACCAAAACTATCTACAGTATTACTTTGACCCAATTGATTGGTAAAATTAATGATATGCTCTGTACCGACAATTCCCGGCCAAATAGATATAGAAGCAATATTATCTGCTTTTAACTCTACTGCCATATCTGCTGCCAGGCGATCGTTTGCTGCCTTACCCGCACCATAAGCAGCACCAAATATATAAGATAGACCACCCCAAGAAGAGATAGTAAAGATGATTCCCCCCCCACGAGGAGCCATCATTCTGGCAGCAAATACACTACTAATATAGTGACTGCGAAGACCTACATTATTCACCAGATCCCAAAGACTCGGTTCAGATTTCCAGAATGGCTTACCATAAGCATTGCTAATCGCTTCTACTCCAGAGAAAACATTGTTCACTAATATGTGGAGTTGCCCCTGTTGTTCATTTTCGATGCGCTCAAAGAGTAACCGTACTTGCTCGTCATCCGCATGATCGACTTGAACGGGAATACACTTACCACCAGCTTTTTCGATCGCTAACTGCGTTTCCTGGAGAGTACCGGAAACGCCATCGTTAACACAAGGTCTTTCGAGACTACGACCTGTAATATAGATAGTCGCACCAGCCTCACCTAAACCTATTGCAATGCCCTTCCCTATACCCCGCGTTGCTCCTGTAACTAACGCTACTTTACCTTTCAGGTCTGTCATAATTACTTACTATACTATAGTTTACCAGATACAGTTTAGCGAAAAACGATGCCTCAACCAAACTTATCAGGGATTTTCCAGTGCTGGTGGTTAGTTCCGTTGCTATTGAGTATATTAGGACTTTTTTTCAGTCTCTGGATTGTAGTTCCTGCTCCAAATCTTTTTCTTTTACGTTTGGCAGTGGGAACTCCAGAAATTAGCCCTTGGCTGATTTGCCTGAATTTGCTTGCGCTTATACTAACAATTTTTGTAATTTTTATTCACAAAAGTTGGTGGTCTGCTCTCATCTTCATCTCTAGCTTACTTGGCCTAATATTAAGTTTACTGCCACTGAGCCAGCTAGCTACTACCAACACTAACTTTGCTGTTGAGATGGAAACGGTTTTGGGAACAGACTATTTACAAAGTGTTCCTGAAGAGTTAAAAGCCCAAATGCGTCCCCAACCATTTGTCCTTGCAGACGTTTTTCGTGGGCTTCCTAAAAAGGAAGTTCGGACTCAAAGAGGTATTGTCTTTGCCAGTCCTGATGGAGTAGACCTCAAACTAAATGTTTACCAGCCTTTAGTTACACAAAAGTTGCAGAAGCTTCCTACTGTGGTAATTGTCTACGGTGGAGCTTGGAGACAAGGCAGTCCTGATAACGATGAGAGATTTAGTTGTTACATGGCAGCTCAAGGGTACTCAGTAATAGCTATTGACTACCGCCATGCACCCAAGTATAAGTTTCCCGCTCAACTCGAAGATGTACGAGCAGCCTTGCAGTATATTCAAGCCCATGCGGATAATTTGGCAGTAAATATTGAGCGCATAGCGATAATGGGCCGTTCAGCAGGAGGCCATCTAGCAACTCTGGCTGCTTACGAGCAAGGTGCTATGCCTTTTCGAGCAGTAGTAACCTACTACGCACCTAATGACTTAATAGAAGGGTTCCACAATCCACCTGTTCCCAATCCTATCAATACAATTGCTGTCTTGCGGGATTTTTTGGGAGGAACACCAGATGAACTATTAGAACTCTATCAAAAAGCTTCACCCAAAAGTTATGTTAGACCTGCTCTCCCCCCTTCTTTACTGGTTTATGCAGGTCGCGACCACATAGTACAATCTAAGTTTAGACGAATGCTATACACTCAACTGCGAGCAACTGGCAACCAGGCTATTTTTTTAGAAATTCCCTGGGCCGAACACTCCTTTGACGCAGTTTTTCCTGGGATTAGCAATCAGCTTGCTTTGTATTATACCGAACGCTTTTTAGCATCTCTGCTTTACTCATAAGGCTAGTATGGTGCGAGGTGGAACTCAGAAGTTTGAAGTCAGAAGTCAGAAGTTTGAAATCGGTAGAAAAAAATTTTCCATCATAGCGCCATTGCCAAATATTTCTAGTTATCCCACACTCCCCACACCTCCAATACCTCCCCCACTTAACCACACTCTTTATCTAAACCGATGCTACCGGATTTGATATTACTTCGTGAGACTGTCTTTTAATTTGAAGTCAATCGATCGCTAATCCAATCAACCAACCCAGGAAAATACTGCTTAAAAATATGCAAACTTTGAGCTGGTCGATCAGGAAATACATGAAGTTGGTTACGAACAATCCCTTTAATTGTTTTTTCCATTACTTTAGCTGGATTAGTTGCGAAGCGTTCAGGAAAACCTTCCTTCCCTTGAGCTAGCGTTCCATAACGTTCTGAAAGCAGAATAGGGGTACGACTGAAAAAAGGATAAACAACAGTGACTTTAACATTATAGCTTTTTACTTCATTAAAAAGTCCTTCACTAAAACCGCGTAAGCCAAATTTACTGCTCGAATAGTGAGCCATTCCAGCAGCACCTATCCAACCTGCTAGAGAAGAAATATTGACAATGTGTCCTTTTTGGCGCTCGATCATCTCTGCAGCAAAAAGAGAACTCAACCGCATTGGTGCTAGTAAATTGACTTGCATCAACTGTTCCCATTTATCAGAGGGAACTTCGTCCATCCGACCAAATAATCCGATTCCCGCATTATTAATCAAAATATCAATGGGTATATCTAATGCTTTAACTCGATTGTAGAGATTCAAGCAGCCTTCACGGTGAGAAAGATCGCTCTCAATACAAGAAATTATTTTCCCTGTAGTTATTTCGCTGGTTATTTTAGCAGCTTGCTCATCTAGAGAATCTTGTTTGACATCGCTGAGGATTAAATGGCTACCAGCTTGTAATAACTGGCGTGTAAGTTCCTGGCCAAACCCCCCTGTGGCACCAGTCAGGACTACTGTAGCATTATTTAGTTCGGTCATCTCAATTATCAATTATCATATATCAATTATCATATATTTTTTTCGCGTAGAAGATTAGAATGTAAAAAACAGTGAGGTGAGCGGGTTCGCAGCCAAATAAGAAGAGAGGAGAATTAAATCATGTCCACGGAACACTTTGACATTGCGATTGTCGGAGCTGGACTTTCTGGTATCGCAGCCGCTTACTATCTACAGCTCAAGTGTCCCAGCAAAAACTACATCATTCTCGAAGGTAGAGACTCAATGGGTGGAACTTGGGACTTCTTCCGTTATCCAGGCATCCGCTCCGATAGTGATATGTATAGCTTCGGTTATAGCTTTAAGCCCTGGCCCAACCCCAAAACTATTGCAGACGGGCCATCAATTTTGAAATATATTCAGGAAACAGCCTCCGAGAACGGCATTGACAAACACATTCGCTATAGTCTCCTGGTGAAGAAGGCTACTTGGTCAAGCGATCGCGCTGTGTGGACAGTTGAAACTGAATGCAAGAAGACGGCTGAGACCCTTGTGTTTAGCTGCAACTTCCTGCTAATGTGTTCTGGGTATTACAGTTACAAAGAGGGTTATACACCTAAATTCAAAGGGCTATCAACAGTATTAAAATAATTAGACAAAGTGAAACACAATTAGACATTTACTGTGATATATATAGATTTATGTCTAACTTATTTACTATATATGAAACAGCAAAACTGCGCGCTTAGTGCCAACAACTCTAATAATCATGAAATCCTTTAAAACTAAGCTAAAACTTAACAATCAACAAAAAACAATACTTGCTAAACACGCAGGAGTTGCACGTCATGCTTATAACTGGGGATTAGCAACTTGCATAAAAGAGTACGAAGAAACTCAAAAACGCCCAAGCGCAATTACCTTGCATAAGCGTTTAGTAGCCGAAGTCAAATCAATTAATCCCTGGTATTATGAGGTGTCTAAATGTGCCCCTCAACAAGCATTAAGAGACTTAGAGAGGGCATTTAAAAACTTTCTAACTATTCCGAGCCGTGGATTTCCAGTCTTTAAGAAAAAAGGCAGAAAAGACAGCTTTTATTTAGAAGGAAGTATTAAGATTTTCCAAGGAAACTGCATACAATTACCCAGAATAGGAATAGTAAAAACTTATGAAATTTTACCCTCTATACCAGTAAAAAACGTCACCATCTCAAAAAAGGCAGATAGTTGGTACATCAGTTTTAAGTACAATTTTGAATCCTATCCAACAGAAAAAGTTGGAAAAACTATTGGTGTAGATATAGGCATAAATAAATTAGCAACCTGTTCGGATGGCAGTAAATTTGCCAATGTCCAAGCCTACAGGCAAGCCAAAAAACGATTAGTTCGTCACCAACGTACAGTCAGTAAAAAAATTATTGGTTCTAAAAACAGACGCAAAGCAGTAAAAAAATTAGCAAAACTTCACAAGAAAGTCGCCGATATCAGAGCAGATACACTACATAAACTCACGACCTGGTTAGCTAAAAAACACAGCACCATAGTAATTGAGGATTTGAATGTAAGTGGAATGCTCAAAAACCATAAACTAGCAAGTGCTATTGCTGATTGTGGTTTTTATGAGTTTAAACGTCAACTTACATACAAATGTGAATGGTATGGTAGTGAATTAGTCATAGCTCCTAGATTTTATCCAAGTTCTCAAATATGTTCAAACTGTGGGCATCAACAGAAAATGCCGTTACACTTGAGAACTTATGAGTGTAGTGAATGCGGTTTTGAAGTTGACAGAGATTTTAATGCTGCTGTCAACTTGAAAAACTATGTAAGTCAGTAGGTGGAGTTCCCACCGATTTGAAGCCTGTGGAGAAGATAAGTTGCAGACAATAGTCAGTGGTCTTCAGTGAAACAGGAAGCTAGCTCCAAAGCTCGTGCAATCATTCATGGGTAAGTTTGGGTAAGTTTAGTAGAACGGATAGCTATGCTTATAGTCATTGTGAGCATGGGTATAGGGTACTGCTTCGCTGCGGGGAGTTGGTACAGCCAAGCTAGGAGTTATCCAAGCACTAGCTGTGAGAATCGAGATTGCAGCAGTTGATAATAAATTTTTCATGGCGATGTGATAATTTTTTTGACTGTTAACTTCTCTTCTATTTCATATATAACCTTTTGTTTAAATTTAAAATAAGTTAAGGTTAAAAAATAGCTGCGGTTTTTTAACTTTTAATGCTGTTATCCAAAGTATTTAGAAAATTTTTTTAAGATTTAGAAAAATCAGTATTTAAGCACCTACACTGAACTGATTACCTATTTTAATTTTCTGTAACACTTGAAATCAAAAGGTTTCAATTCTAGAAAATGTGTAATTAATTTTGTGTACCTGCTTACTTAATATACTTAGTTCCAAAATTATCTCCCTCCTCCCAGAAAATCTAAAAGGTTAAATTTAGGTTATTGTTGGATTGCATTTAAACACATCGGTTCGGTAATCTTCCAATGGCAAAATGAAAATATTATTTGATACTTAAACTAGTTGAAATAAATCAAACCAATTCCTATTGGTATTCTGATTATTTTCGAGATTGTAGCTAGTGTTTGGCAAAAAAAAGGCTTCAATCTGACAATGATCATTAATTGATTTTATTTCCGTTTTTGAATACCTGCTTTTCATTGGCTTAATGTACATTTACAAGGAGTAACTCTACTAAATCATGGCAACTAATTTAACTTCAGGGGATATCGCTATTACCGGGTTTAACTTTGATAACCCAGATGAGTTAAGTTTCGTAATTCTTGAAGACATCCTGTCTGGAACAGAAATCAACTTTACAGACAATGGCTGGAAGAGCAACAATACCTTCCGCAGTGGTGAAGGTACTTTTACCTGGACTGCAAACCAGGACTACACTGCAGGCAGTATAATCAATCCTAGCGTTAGTGGTGTAGCCTTTTCTGGTAGTGGAGACCAGGTATTAGCCTATCAAGGTTCCGAGAGCAACCCCACCTTTATCTATGCTTTAAACAGCGAAGGTAACGGATGGCAAACAGATGCCACTAGTTCCAACACATCCGCATTACCGTCCGGTTTAACCGAAGGTACTAGCGCTATTGCTCTTAGTGAAATTGACAACAGCATTTACACAGGTATCACCTCTGGCACCAAAGCCGAACTACAAGCAGCTATCGGTGACACCGCCAACTGGAGTGGCAGCAACAGCAGCCGTCAAACTATGCCCTCTAGCCCCTTTACCGTAACCGATGCAGGTGGTAGTTCTGGCAGCACCGAAGTATTCATCAACGAAATTCACTATGACAACGCCTCAACTGATACTAACGAAGGTATTGAAGTTGCAGGAACTGCAGGAACTGACTTAACAGGTTGGACTATAGAACTCTACAATGGCAACAACAGTAGCGTTTACTCCACCATCAACCTGAGCGGAGTTCTCAGCGACCAACAAGGCGGGTTAGGCACCAAGTTCTTTGCTAAGAGTGGTATTCAAAACGGCTCCCCCGACGGTCTAGCCCTAGTTGACGATACTGACACAGTAGTTCAATTCCTCAGCTACGAAGGAAGCTTCACTGCAGCAGACGGAGCAGCAGTAGGCATGACCAGCACCGATATCGGAGTCAGCGAAACCAGTTCTACCAGCGTCGGTGACTCCCTACAATTAACTGGAACCGGAACATCCTACGCAGATTTTACCTGGGCGAACCCTGCCTCTAGCACTTATGATGCAGTTAACAATGGGCAGACCTTTGGTTCCACAAGTGGAGGAGGAGGCGGAAGTGGAGGCAGTGGCAGTTTCACCCCCATCTACGATATTCAAGGTAATGGTCTACTCAGCCCCTACGACGGTATCAGCGTTACCACCCAAGGAGTAGTAACCGGAGACTTCCAACTCAGCAACGAACTCAACGGCTTTTTTATTCAAGACGCATTTGGAGATAATAATACTTCTACCTCAGACGGTATTTTTGTTTACGCTCCTAATAGTGTAGACGTGCAAGTAGGCGACTTTGTGGAAGTTGCAGGTACTGTTGATGAATTTTTTGACTTGACTCAAATTACCAACGTTAGCAATATTAGTATTCTTGGTACTGGTAACATTGCCTCCACCTCTGTTAACCTACCCTTTGCTAATGCTAATACCCTAGAACAATACGAGGGAATGTTCGTCGAACTACCTCAAAACCTTACTGTTAGCGAACATTATAACTTAGGTCGCTTCGGTCAAGTCACTCTATCTGACGGTCGTCTCTGGCAACCTACCCAAGTAGCGACCCCCGGTAGTGCAGCGAACACCATACAAGCCCAAAATGACCTTAACCGGATTATTCTTGACGATGGTCTCAGCATTCAAAACCTAGACCCCATAGCCTATCCTGGTAATGGTCTGACAGCTTCTAACACTCTCCGTAACGGCGACACCGTAAGCGGAGTCACAGGGGTACTCGACTACGCCTTTGGCGACTATCGCATTCAACCTACCCAAGAACCAACCTTTGTCGCTGATAACCCCCGCACTTCCACTCCTGCTAACGTAGGTGGAACGCTAAAAGTTGCTAGCTTCAACGTACTGAACTATTTCAATGGCAATGGTAACGGAGGGGGTTTCCCCACTTCCCGCGGTGCTGATACTTTTGCCGAATTTCAACGTCAGCGTGATAAAATTATTGACGGCATTCTAGACTTGGATGCAGATATTATCGGCTTGATGGAATTAGAAAATGATGGTTACGGTAACAACAGTGCCATTCAGGACTTGGTAAATGGTCTTAATTCTAGCCAAGCAAACCATACCTATAGTTTCGTCGATCCTGGTTCATCTCAACTGGGTACTGACCAAATTGCTGTAGGTTTGATTTATCGTGATACCGTAATTGAAGCGGGTACTGCTGCAACTACCAGCAATGGTGCATTTGTGGATAAAAACCGTCAACCTTTGGCTCAGACTTTCCTAGATTCAATTACTGGGGAAAAGTTTACTATTGCAGTAAATCATTTTAAGTCTAAAGGTGGTACAGGTACAGGTGCAGATGCTGACCAAGGTGACGGACAGGGTAACTGGAACGCTACGCGGACAGCAGCAGCTAATGATTTAACTAACTGGTTGGCAAGCGACCCCACTGGCAGCAATGACCCTGACTATTTAATTGTGGGCGACCTCAATGCTTATGCTCAAGAAGACCCTGTAACGGCAATTAAGAATGCGGGTTATACTGATTTACTTGCACAGTTTAATACTAATTCAGAATACTATTCATACGTTTTCGATGGTCAAGCAGGGGCTCTCGACCACGCTTTGGCTAGTTCTAGTTTAGCTTCCCAGGTAACGGGCGCGACTGAGTGGCATATTAATGCGGACGAGCCTCGTGCTTTGGATTATAATACTGAGTTTAAGTCCGCGGGGCAAATTAACTCGTTGTATGAAGCTGACCAGTTCCGTTCTTCTGACCACGACCCTGTGGTTATTGGTCTAGATTTATTGTAGTTAACAAAGTATTAGCTATTAGCTAGAATTGGTAGGTTTGCAGTTGTTTTCCTGGACCGTATATCGCAAGTAGGGGCTAATGGCCATTAGCCCCTACTGATCAAAAAAAGCCCGTAACGGATAGTTATAAACCTAATGCCCGTAAACTGATAGAGGTTTTTTACTAATCTGACCATACCTCGATCTCAATATCTGCGGTCAGCTTGACCGTAAATGCCTGTGGATGAGTAACCGCCGACGGCCCGTAGGGACGTTGCATGCAACGTCCCTACAGCAGGAAGTAAACATTAAAATGTCGTTATATGACGTTTTATATCAGTTTTATGAAGCAGATAGTATGAGTATCCCCCATCATACATTTTGATAGCTGATGGCTAACCGCTGTTTGCGGAGCATTCGGTTAGGAAGTGCTATTTCAAGTTAATTATAATTTAAAGAACTGCTCTGTACTATTTTATTTAGTACAGAGTTTCTGCTTTTTTGAACAGAACTTACAAAAAAATATCTAATTATATCATGTCCGGTAGCATCGGTATTGTATAGCAAAGGTAGGGAACAGGGAACATAAAACAGGCAATAGTGAGGAAAGCTTACTCGCTGTGAAAAAAACCTTAAATTTCCTCTAGATATCCAACATTAGCTTTACACAAACGATATCAACGGACATGATATTATACCCTATCTGTAGGGGCAAATAAATGGCAATTTGCCCCTCCGAAATTCTGAATATTGTTTATTAGAGTTATTTAATGAGACATGATATTAAACAAAAATATCGGTTATATTCCCCCAGATTATTTATACAACAACGACATACTGATTAATAAAGAAGCAATATTAAAAATCCGTCAAGAACGACAAACAAAATTATTTGAACCTGCCACCCAAAAATATCTGCAAGCAGTAACAACAGTAGCAGAAATCAAAAGCGACTATTTCGACTTTTCCGATGCAGTCATCAAAGTCGGTCGCCCTGATGAACTTTCCGCAGAAAAACAACAACAGTTTTATGACTCCTTACAAATATTTTGCCCTTGGAAAAAAGGACCCTTTGAACTATTCGGAATTACCATAGATGCAGAATGGCGTTCCGACTGGAAGTGGGAGCGAATTTTACCACATATTAGCTCTCTCAAAAATCGTAAAGTCGCTGATATTGGTTGCCACAACGGCTATTTTATGTTTCGCATGGCATACCAACAACCAGAGTTAGTCATCGGTTTTGAACCCTACGCCAAACATTTCTGGAATTTTCAACTGATCCAAAATATTGTGCAACAAAAAATGCTGGCATTTGAACTGTTAGGAGTCGAACATATTCATTACTATCCCCAATTTTTTGACACCATTTTCTGTCTCGGTATTCTCTATCATCACACCGATCCTATTGGTTTGTTACGGAAAATGCGACAAGCTTTAGCCCCCAAAGGCGAAATTATTATCGACTCTCAAGGTATTGCCGGAGATTTACCAGTGGCACTGACACCCCGAAAACGTTACGCCCAGGCGCGGGGAATTTGGTTTCTCCCCACTCAGTCTTGCTTGGAAAATTGGATCGGGAGAGCAGGGTTTAGTGATGTCAACTGCTTTTTTGCTGAACCCCTTTCTACCCAAGAACAACGGCGCACCCCCTGGGCAAATATAGATAGTTTAGAGGAATTTCTCGATCCTAATGACCCGTCATTGAATGTAGAAGGGTATCCTGCGCCGTGGCGGTTTTATGCGATCGCTCGCAAATAAATCAAATTTGCTGCTATCTCCCCATGACGCTCGTACTATAATGGCTATGAATATTTACGGAATGGGGGTTATTAATCGTGGAGAATAATTTAGTATAAATTTCAAAGTCCAAAAACAAGCAAATGAAATTTGTTCACAATAGAAAAATTTGCCAAATTTTACCTTAATATTGCATTATGAATAGACCACGAGGACAAAAATTTCCACCACCACTTCCACCAAGAAAAAAAAATACTTCTGAGATTATGCTAAACAACGTTGAAAATTCATTTAAAATTGGAGTTGCTGCTCTAATAGGATTATTGGGTCTAGTGACACTTCGAGGCTCAGTCTTAGTGCTTCAACCTGGTGAGGCAGGTGTTTTACAGGTACTCGGTTCCGTTCAAGAGGGAGAACCGATGCGTGAAGGACTTCATACCAAACTGCCTTTTGTCTCTAAGGTTAACAAGTACGATATTCGGGTACAAAAACACCAGATTAAGGGGTTGACTGCTGCTTCTAAAGATTTACAGGATATTACTGCTGAGGTAGTTGTAAATTATCAAGTGCAACCCAACGAGCTAGTAAATATTCTGCGTGATGTCGGAACTCTTGATAATGTTAAAGACAAGTACATTGAACCGCAAGCGCAGGAAGCTTTTAAAATTGCTTCTGCCAAATTGAAAGCTGAGGAGTCTGTCACTAAACGGGAAGAGTTGATGGAGACTTTTAATAATTCTATCACTGAGCGTCTGCAAAAATTTGGCATTAGCGTAGTTGCCACAGCGTTAGTAGATGTAGATTTTTCACCAGAGTTTTCTAAGTCTGTTGAGGAAAAACAAATCGCAGAACAGAAAGCTCAAAAAGCTAAATATATTGCTCAAGAAGCAGAGCAAGAAGCACAAGCAATGATTAACCTTGCTAAGGGAAAAGCGGAAGCAAATCGTCTAGAAGCTGAAAGTTTAAAAGCACAGGGCGGAGAATTAGTGATTCAAAAATTGTTCCTGGAATCATGGGATGGTAAACTTCCTTTGGTTATGACTGGAGGTGGAGATACTTTGCTGCTAGATATGAATAAGCTAATGGATAGTAAGGAGCAGCAGTAGAGGAAAAGAAAAGGCCATTTGCCCCTACTCATTCCGCTCTCAGATTTTGCGATTTACCCTTCGTGAAAAGCGCTGTAAGATTCATCTTATGTTTCTATTAAGTTAATAGTAACGAGAGAAAATATTAAGGAGTAGGGAAGAAATTTGCAAGATACTCTCTTGAACAATTAGAAGATTTAATTAATATTTACCGAAAAATTTTGGTTTAAAGCCTCTCCTGTTAAGGGGATAATAAATAAAATCAATCCCATACGCATAAATTATCAATTTTGCCCCTTTAGGGACGTTGTATGCAACGTCCCTACTCTTTTGGAGGATAAGTCTAATACTAAACACTAAATGCTGACTATTAATAGGTCAATATTTACGCTTTATTTATTCAAATCTAGTTGTTTATCCCAAGGATATTTAACCTGTTCTAATAACTGATATAAGTTATCTCCTTCAATCACTTCTTGTTCTAAAATTTGCTGAGAAATACTTTCCAATAAATCTCGATTATGATTCAAAATATCCAAAGCTTGCTGATGAGCTTTTTCCACAATTTCCTTCACCTCATTATCAATTGCTTCTGCAGTTTTTTCACTCAATAATCGACGGGGATTAACTCCATTTTCACCCAAAAAACCTCCTTTGCCACGTCTTTCATAAGCCAAAGGTCCTAATACTTTACTCATGCCATAAGTTGTCACCATTTGTTCAGCAAAATCAGTAGCTTTTTGTAAATCTCCAGAAGCTCCAGTCGTAATATTTCCAAATACAATTTCCTCCGCAGCACGACCGCCTAAAAGAGTAGCAATTTGCCCGCGAATTTCTTGTTCATCTCTTAAAAATCTATCCTCAGTAGGTAACTGCAAAGTATAACCTAAAGCAGCCATTCCTCTTGGCACAATTGAAATTTTTTCCACCTTACCACTACCAGGCATTAAAGCACCAACTAAAGCATGACCCACCTCGTGATAAGCTACTATTTTCTTCTCGCGATCGCTCAAAACTCGACTTCTTTTTTCCAAACCTGCAACTACCCTTTCAATAGCTTCGGCAAAGTCTTCTTTTGCCACAGTTTCTCGTTTATTTCTAGCAGCTAATAAAGCAGCTTCATTCACAAGATTAGCTAAATCTGCACCACCAAAACCAGGAGTTCTCACAGCTATTTTATGCAAATCAACATCTTCTCCCAACTTAACTTTTTTGGCATAAATATTTAAAATTGCCTCTCGACCTACCAAGTCTGGACGGTCTACTAATACCTGTCTATCAAACCTTCCAGGACGTAATAAAGCAGCATCTAAAGCTTCCGGACGGTTAGTAGCAGCCAAGATAATAACCGTTAAATCTCCTGCTCCAAAACCATCCATTTCAGTTAACAGTTGATTCAAAGTTTGTTCCCGTTCGTCACTACTACCACTCTGAAAATTTCCACTGCTTCTAGACTTACCAATTGCGTCAATTTCATCAATAAAAATAATACAAGGAGCCTTCTTTTTTGCCTCCCCAAATAAGTCACGAACTCGCGCAGCTCCAGTACCTACAAATAACTCTACAAATTCCGAACCAGAAATACTAAAAAATGGGACTCCGGCTTCTCCTGCAACAGCTTTTGCTAATAAAGTTTTACCTGTTCCAGGAGGTCCGACTAATAATAAACCTTTAGGAATTCTTGCACCAATTTCAGTGAACCGTTGAGGTGTTTTTAAGAAGTCTACAATTTCAGTTAATTCTGTTTTTGCTTCTTCGACTCCAGCAATATCTGCAAAGGTAATTTTATCTGATTCTCCCTCAATATAAACTTTAGCTTTATTCTTACTCATTGACAGGGCACCTTGAGAATTGCGATTCATAAAAAACTGAAATGCAGCGACTAATATTATCGGAGGAATTACCCAATTTAAAATAATAGCAAACCAGCGACTTTGAGGTGGTGCAGCTTGAAATAAAACTTTATTATCTTCCAAACGTTTAAGTAATTGGGAGTCATTTATCGTAGTAGTAGCAAGTAAAGGTCCGGGTTTTCCTTCTTCTCCTTTGAGGCGATATAAGATTTGTTCACTATCTATTTGAACTGCTACTACTTGTCCGTTTTCTACTTGTTGAATAAACAGACTGTAAGGAACGCGAGGTTTTGGACGGGGTACTAAACGGGGTACTAAACGGGGTACTAAGTATGCTATTAATAACACACCTGCTAAAATTAATAAACCATTTCCAATCAGACGGTTATTCGGAAATTTGGGCTTCTTTTTAATACTCATGTTTTTTGTGGTATAATTTCCAACGGTAGAACACTAAAGATTGAAAGTTTGTTTGAAAATAATACTCTATTATAATCTAAAAGTTTGTGTAATTGCTAATTGAGTAAAAAAACTATTTCTGAATTGTCAAAAAATATGGTACAAGAACTGACTACTGATACTAAACTAGAAGTTATTTATCCAGAAAGTGATGGTCAACCAATGGCAGATAATACAAAACAATTTCGCTGGATTGTTACTATAAAAGAAAATTTAGAAATTTTATTTGCCAATATTCCTGATGTTTTTGTGGCAGGAGATTTTCTCTGGTATCCAGTGGGAGGAAATAATAAAATTCGGACTGCCCCCGATATTATGGTTGTATTTGGCAGACCAAAAGGAGATAGGGGTTCCTATAAACAATGGGAGGAAGAAAATATTGCTCCGCAAGTAGTATTTGAAATTTTATCCCCTGGCAACCGTCTCAAAGAAATGAATAAAAAATTGCTATTTTATCAACAATATGGAGTAGAAGAATATTACATTTATGATCCTGATAAAATAGATTTTACAGGGTTAATTAAAAATGAGGATTTGTTAGAGACAATAGAAGATATAAATGGTTGGGTTAGCCCTCGTTTGAATATCCGTTTTCAGATAACAGAAAATACCCTAGAAATATATCGACCGGACGGGCGTAAATTTTTGACATCTATAGAATTAGAGGAGCTTAGAGAACGAGAATATCAAAGAGCAGAACAGGAAAAAAAAAGAGCAGAACAGGAAAAACAACGAGCTGATAGACTCGCAGAAATGTTGAGGGAAAGAGGTATTGACCCAGATGAATTATCGTAGCTTTAAATAAAAAATGCTACAAATATTTGAAAACTGATAATGTGAAATAATAACCTAAAATTACTGTGGCATTGAAGTTTTAGTCACTTTTGTAGAGGTGTTTCCCTGCGGAATGCTCTGCAAACGCGAAGCACCCCTACATAACCTACTTACAAATTATATTAACCATGCAAATAACTCAATCTCTCCATGCAGCACTATTAGTTTCAAACCTAGAAAAAGCCGAACATTTCTATGGACAAATTCTCAAACTACCAAAAGCCGATCGCTCCCGGAATTTTCCCGGTACATGGTATCAAGTCGGCAACTTCCAAATACATCTCATCGTATCCTCAGAGATTATCCCAGATTTAGTTAACTTAGAAAAATTAGGCAGAAATAGACATTTAGCCTTTGCTGTCGCTGACCTAGATGCTGCCAAAGCCGAACTACTGGCCAATAATTGCCCGATTCAAATGAGCGCTTCCGGTCGCGCTGCCTTATTTACCCAAGACCCCGATGGTAATATTATAGAATTAAGTCAACAATAAGATAACCTGTGAGAATTATTGCCTATTCATATACAAATCCTTTGTTTGAAACTGCCCCAGACCGAACAACTTGGGGATGGGAAATAGATCAAATATATCAAGACTTAGGCGATCGCTTCCAACTTCAACAACTTCTCCAAGACTGCCAAACCCAACCTGTTAATTATCTCCTAATTCGTCAACTTGAAGAATTGGGAGACTCTCTACAAGAAGTGTGCGATCGCCTCACCCAACTCGAATCCCTCAACATTCAAATTATCGCCCTCGACTCAGAGAGCAATATTCAGCCAAACTCAACTACTGCTAATACACCAAGCAAAATAGACCTACTGAAACTCCTCAACCAAATTCGCCAAAACCAACACAGTCGCAAAATTCGTCAAGCTCACGCCCGCAACCGCATTAAAGCTATACCCCCACCAGGGAAAGCACCCTACGGATACCGCCGAGGTAAAGACCGTTACACCCTTGATAGGAGCGCCGCCCCCGTTGTCAAAGAATTTTTTGAAAATTTCCTCCTGTTTGCTTCCCTGCGGGGAGCGGTGCGTCATATCCATAAAAAATACGGCAAAAAAATCTCCGTTACCACTGGACGACGTTGGCTAACAAACCCCGTTTATCGCGGTGACTTACAATATCAAAAGGGTGAAATCATCTCTAATACCCACCTTCCCATAATTTCCAGAGAAGAAGCAGCTCAAGTCGAACGTTTGCTGCGACGCAACCGCCGAATGCCACCCCGCAGTGCTAGCGCTCCCCATTCTTTGGCGGGTTTAGTTGTTTGCCAAGAATGTCAGTCTCAAATGATAACGGCAAGAGTTACCACTTTTCGTAAAGACAAAGAATATCTCTATTTACGTCCTAACAGTTGCCCCCGCAAACCAAAATGTAAAGCGTTACCTTATCAAAAAATCTTAACAGAAACTATAGACAAAATTTGTCGAGATTTACCCCTGGCAGTTGCAGCTTTAGAAATGCCAAATATGGATGGAATGAAAGGTAAAATTAAACAGACTATTTCTGAGAAACAAGAGATTCTTTCCCAAATACCAAATCTCATCGACAATGGGATTCTCGATAATGAAACTGGCGAACTTCGAGCTTATAAACTGAAAACAGAAATTTCTCAATTAGAAAGTCAATTTAACCAACTGCCTCCGGTTAATTTATTAGAGACTGCAAAGGCGGTTTCGATTCCGCAATTTTGGTGGGATTTATCTGAGTCAGAAAGGAGATTTTATTTTCGGGAATTTATTAGCAAAATTGAGATTCTGCGTCAAGATTCAAGTTGGGAACTGGAAATTATTTTTATTTTTTAGTTGATAGCATTCTTATGTAGAAATGATATAACCATCAAAAACGCTGTAACAAAAATTTAACCTTCTCTAAATTGATAACTGAAATAAATTGCATATCTTCCTTGAAACTAGAAATATAATAGATGAAAATTTATGGTTGTGAGGCAAGGGTTAAATCTATGGTTTCTCCTAAGAGATGGTTGTCTATTCTCAGTGTTAATAGTCTGATGTTATTTAATGTCAGTTTTCCTGTATTAATGTTCCCCAATATTGTCAATGGGGCAGAAGTTATTGCTCAGAGATCTAGGAGAAAAACAAACTGCACTCAATTACTTCAATCAATCTCTACCTCTATGGCAACAAGTAGAGGATAAAAAAGGGGAAGTTACAGCCGTTAATAATATGGGCACTGTTTACTTAGATTTAGGAGAAAAACAAACTGCCCTCAATTACTTCAATCAATCTCTAATATTATCACTAGAAGTGGGAGATAAAAAAGGGGAAATTAGAGCCGTTAATAATATGGGCACTGTTTACTTAGATTTAGGAGAAAAACAAAC
>JASJEE010000107.1 GCA_030064835.1 Microcoleaceae cyanobacterium MO_207.B10
TTTCCCATCTTTAGCGCGACGAATAAACGACACCACACTATGATTATTATCACTACAATCTATCCACTGGAAACCTTCCTCAGTACAATCTTGTTCATACAAAGCAGGTTCAGAACGATATAGCTGATTCACATCCCGGAAAAATCGCTTCATTCCTTGGTGAGCATCAAATTGGAGTAAATGCCATTCTAAATCGCCCCAAACATCCCATTCACCCCATTGAGGAAACTCCATCCCCATAAACATAGTTTTCTTACCAGGGTGAGTAAACATATAAGCAAAAAGTGCCCGGACATTAGCAAACTTCTGCCAATCATCTCCTGGCATCTTACCCAACATATTGCTCTTGCAATGTACTACCTCATCATGAGATAGAGCCAACATAAAGTTCTCAGTATAGTGATACCAAATACTAAAAGTAATATTGTTTTGGTGGAACTGTCGGAACCAAGGGTCCATGCTGAAGTAATCAAGCATATCGTGCATCCAACCCATATTCCACTTTAAGTTAAAGCCCAAACCACCAACATAAGTAGGCCAAGTTACCATCGGCCAGGAAGTAGATTCTTCGGCAACACAGAGAACACCAGGATAGTAGCCAAAAATCAAATGGTTAGTTTGGCGAAGAAAATCGGCTGCCTCAATATATTCAACACCACCATATTCATTAGCAACCCACTGACCATCTGGTCGAAGATAGTTTAGGTAAACCATAGAAGCAACAGCATCAACCCGCATCCCATCAATATGATATTTATCAAACCAAAATAGGGCATTAGATACTAGGAAATTCCGAACTTCATTACGACCATAGTCAAAAACCAAAGTACCCCACTGTTTATGTTCCCCTTTGCGTGGGTCTGGATGTTCGTAGAGATGAGTGCCATCGAAGAAAGCTAAACCATGTCCGTCTTTAGGAAAATGTCCGGGTACCCAGTCCACAAGAACGCCAATGCCATTTTCATGACATTTATCTACAAAGTACATGAAATCTTCTGAACTGCCGAAGCGAGAGGTAGGAGCATAATATCCTGTAACTTGGTAACCCCAAGAACCATCGAATGGATGTTCTGCGACGGGTAGTAACTCAATATGTGTATAGCCCAAATCTTTTACGTAGGAAACTAAACGGTCTGCTAACTCCCTATAAGTTAGGAAACGAGCCCCTGGTCTGAGTTCAGATACTTGAACTACAGGTTCAGTTTCACCATTAGGTAGTTGAGCAGGTTCAGCAGCAGAAGCATGAAGCCAAGAACCTATATGACATTCATAAACTGAGATTGGTTTAGTGAGTGGGTCAGTGTGACGACGTTGCTCCATCCACTCTTGGTCGTTCCAGTTATAGGAGTCGAGGTCAGCAACGATAGAAGCTGTTTTGGGTCTGACTTCCTGTTGGAAACCGTAGGGGTCGCTTTTTTCGTATATGTGTCCTTCCCAGTTTTTGACCTCATATTTATAGCGTTCTCCAGGGCCAATATCGGGAATAAATAGTTCCCATACTCCTGAGTGTCCTTTTCGCATCTGGTGTTTACGACCATCCCAATAGTTAAAATCTCCCAAAATTGAAACATTACGGGCATTGGGTGCCCAAACAGCAAAATAAACTCCTTTGACTCCGTTGACTTCTGTGAGGTGGGCTCCTAGTTTTTCGTAGATACGATGATGATTACCTTCTCCAAATAGAAGTAGGTCAAAGTCGGTCAATTTTGGAGAGCGAAAGGCGTAGGGATCGTAGATAACTTCTTGATGTTCTCCTTTTTTAATTTTCAGTTGATAGTTGGCCAGTTCTGGGTTATCTATCACGCATTCAAAAAAATGGGGGTGATGGACTGACTGCATTTGATATTCTTTCCGGTCTATGGGAGAGATAACTGATACAGCTTCGGCATCTGGTTGGTAGGCTCGAATTACCGTGACGGTTTTGCCTTCTTGTTCAATTTGATGGGCACCGAGGATTTGAAAGGGGTCGTGGTGATGGTTCCATACTATTTGGTTAACTTGGTCAGCAGAAATAGTTATTGTTGTCATAGAATTTTGTTAACAATTAATAAAGAGGGCTAAAGAATTGGGAAGCTTGGCCAGTCAATGAATTACTTGTCAGAATCAAGTAGATGTCCAAGGTTAACACTAGAATTTAATTTTTACCTTTTTACCATGTCAATTCCTTGTAACAGTTTTAGGGACTATAAAACAAGTTGTTTGGTCTTACATGGTTAGCATCAGTATACAAATCTAAAGACAAAATTAATAATAATATATTTTTTCTATTTATGGATGCTACAAACTATTTTTTATTTTTCCATGGAGGTTTTTTGTTGATTTAAGTTTGAAGATAATAGTAGGTCTATGCTTTGAAGCAGAGATTATAGAATCATGGATATAGACTATACTAATATTCCTTTATCTGTTATAAGGTTGGTTGTATTAGTATCTCACCTATTGGTATTTGGTTAATAGCGATATAAAATATACTAGTCTTTAAATCATTGGGTAAATAATTGGGTAAGCATTCAGCTAGCCTATTTTTCTGCTGAATGCTGCGCAAACATAGGAGCTTTCCTGCGGAATGCTACGTAAACGCTAACAGCAGTAAAAATTAACCTAAATAGTTAAAGTTAGTTGATGACGTCCGCTTTTACCCAAACTTTTAATTCTTCCACTACCTAAATCCGAATTCGTCCTTCAAATGCAACAAACTAGGAACGCTGAAAGCTGAAAGCTGATGTCTCTGTTGCGTAGCATTCCGGATGAAATACTTAGATCATTGCTAAAATTTTTACTCAAAATTTTATCTTTTCCTCTTCCCTGTTAATTAACATTTTCCCTCAAAGTCTACAATATCTCACAAGTAAAATAGAATTATTATCTATTTTGATTGATTAGCTGATTGGTGAAAAATCAAAGTAGAGGGCAGAGCTAGCACACAGAGGTTTTTAACTTCGGCTCAAGCTTATTTAGTATGGGAATATCTTACATGAACCTCTGCCAATATTTTTGAAATCCTGAATATTGAGGTAATAGAAAAATAGTGAAATTCCCCAAAATTGTATTAGTGGGATAGGCTTATCAATCTCCTCCTGTTTACGAATTACTAATCAGGCTGAAACTATTTGCCATATTGCTGCTTTGACTGGTCGCCACAGAATGACAATTTCCAGGTAGTTAAGTAAATATCCTCAAGGTGGACTAGAAACTTTGTTAACAATTAGTACAATTCCTGGTCGTCAATCATTCATTAATTCTAGAAACAATTAAAGATAAGTTAAAAGGAGAATTATAAGACCCAGAATGTTTTGATAATTATACTGAAATTCATAAGTAAGTCAGTGAAAGAAAACAAAAGTTAAATAAATTTAACCCAGTTTGATTTGAGTGAAATTTCAAACGTTCTGTGGTGTAATTTCTCTTTTATCCCGTAGCTTGAATACCCTCAATTACTCGATAAGCAAACTCTAACTCATCATCAAACATTTGACCAGATAAGCAGGTACACAAAATTAATTGCCTATTTTTTTAATAAAAATATTATGATTAGATCAAAGGAAGAAAAATGGTGATTTAGATGAGATTTATGAGAGTTGATTTATCAAGTAAATATTAAGAGGTTGAGTTCCTAGCTAGACTTTGGTTTGGCAAGTTATCGTGTAGTATGTCCCTAATTCCTGAAAGCTAGGTGATGTAAGACTTTTCGCTAAGTTTACAAATCAGCTCTTAGATAAGAGAATACTGAAACGAAAAAACTTTGAGAAAGAATAAATTGGCAAAGTAAATTTCCGCAAGTAAGAGACAGAGCTAAATGTATATTGTTGAGTTATCAAAAAATGTCTATCAATGAATTAAGAGATTGAATGTATCAGGAAATATAAAAAGGAGATAGGGAACACTTAACTGGGAATAGGGAATAGGGAATAGGGAATAGGGAATAGGGAATAGGGAATAGGGAATAGGGAATAGGGAATAGGGAATAGGTCCGAAGAAATCAAGACAAATATTTGTCGCTATTAAATCTAGGAATATATGTACTGAATACTTCTCTATCTACCTGATTTCAATCCCTTGAAGTATTACCGCTTTTAGATTTTAGTCACTTGTATGCTCTCTTAATAATTATTTGACAAACAGTCTCTAAAAATCATTCAATACTTTGAAGAAATTAACCAATATAATCCCAGCCATGCAGCTTCTTTTGCAAAGAGAATAAAAGCTCAACAGAAGGAGTGGAAAGACTGCGAGGCTGTCATATCTGAAATGATTGTTTACCACAACTATATTCCACTAATTAGAGAGAGATTGGTCAAATCTTTATCATTGAAAAATGATGAATGTGATGTTATAGTTGAGCGTTGTGATGGCTCTAAATATTACCTCGAAGTTTTTTGTATAATGCTCAATTTTCAAGAAGATGAGGATAGAGTAATAAACATTCAGACTCATACACAAAAAGCATTCTCATCGGTCAGACAAAAACTATTGAATAAGGCTAATAAACAAGGACAGTTTTCAACAGAAAGAGAGAATTTTGTAGTTATAGAATTAAATGACAGACTTATAGCTAATGATTTTACAATTCTGTCTTCTCTATCTGATGGCTACAAAATAAAAATTGATAGAGACAACATGACAAATGTTGATGAAGGTTATGACTGGGAAACTTCAGTCTTTGACTCCCCAGAAACTCGTTTTATTAAGGGAGTAATATGGTTTCACTTGGGAAATTACCGGGAGAGAAAAATCTTGATAAATCCTTTCTATAAATAATGATAAATAGCCTATCACTAATAGCTGATACTAAATCCGGTTTACATAGTTTACTTATTAAGGGAGAGAACACGAAATGAGGAAAACTAACATTGGGAAGAGTTATAAATCTCTTTATATAAACTAGACTTAGTATCAGGAACTATAACTGCTTAACCTACAGATAAATTAATTATATAGCGTTTTTCAGTCTGGTGAGGTACATCAACGATCCCCCTAAATCCCCCTTGAGAAGGGGGACTTCCATTTCCCCCCTTGAGAAGGGGGGTTAGGGGGGATCGAAAGCGGTGTACCTCACAAAGGGTGGGAAATGCTATAAGTTACTTTTCCAAACCAGATGTCTTATGATTAATTGATAGTTATGTATTAGCCAATCGCATACTCTCTACTGATAAAATAGATCGTGACCTAGACTGCTCTACTTTTTTAGTTAACTATGGTACAAAATATGCCAAATTTTGTTACTCCTTTTCCTCTGGAATCTGCTCAAGAATTACTTGGAATTTATAGTTCCCCTCTATATGTTTATAATGGCAGTATTCTTAGGGAAAAAATTAATCATATTACTAAATCTATTCCTTATCCCCACACAGAATTTCAATTTGCCAGTGTCACTAATGGCAATGTATCTTTACTACAAATTTTTCAAGAGTGTGGATGGGGTCTTCATGCTAATACACCAGGAGATGTTTTTTTGGGATTAAAAGCAGGTTTTTCTCCTCACAAAATTGTCTACAGTGGCAGTAACTTAAACTGCCAAGAATTTGTACAGCTATTAAACTGGGGCGTAACTACTTTTAATTTAGATAGTGTGGCTCAACTGGAATTATTTTGTGACATATATATAGATAAGTTTGCTGAAAAATTAACAGCAGAAACAAAGCCAAAATTAGGCTTAAGACTGAATTTACCAAAACTAACAGGAGAAAGTCGTATCGGTGTCAGACCAGAAGAATTTTTCCAGGCAATTAAAATTACCAATGCTGTTGGTTTAAAACTAAATGGTTTACATTTTTATCGCGGTACAGGTACAAATTCGACGAAAGCTTTTACTCAAGTAATTGAAACAATATTATCAACTTGTCAACTTTTGCAAGATTGGGAATATTTAGATTTTGGTGGCGGTTTTGGTTATCCCTATCATCACAATCGAATGGCTTTTGATTGGCAAAATTTTGGTAGAGAGTTAACAGCAGCTATAGAAAAGATAGGCAGAAAAATAAAGTTAATTATTGAACCTGGTCGCGCTGCTATTGCTGGTTGCTGTACCGTATTAACTAAAGTTATTTCTGTGAAATGGCAGGGAGATAAACAAATAGTGGGAGTTGACACAACTGTGGCAAATTTATCTGTTCCATCCGTCCATGGAGGTTATCGAGAAATTGTTAGTTTTCACGAAATAAATAAGTCAGATTTGTATTTGACGGATGTATGTGGAAATACAACCTACTCCCGTGATTATTTGGGCAAAAATTGTCAGTTACCTATTTTAAAGTCAGGAGATATTTTAGCTATTTTAGATACGGGTGCTTATGGTTATGCAATGTCTTCTCATTTTCTACATAGACCTCGACCTGCTGAAGTTTTATTGGAAAAAAATCAGCATAGATTAATTCGTCAGCGAGAGGATTATAATGTTTTATTGAATAGTCAAATTTTTAGTTAGGAGTAAATATATGAGATGTGTCAGATGTGGAACAAATAATAATTTAAAAGAAAGAACAGAAACTGGAGGTAGATGTAAAAATTGCAATCATCCTTTTGTTTTTGACCCCAAAGCAGGAAGCAAATTTACAGATACATTTTTCAACAATTCTATTCAGAGTATTTCCTCTGAAAATACTTTGTTTTTTACTCCTAAACAATTATGGTATTTGATAGAGAAACGCTTGAATAGTAAACAAAATATTAATCCAGTGGGAGGTTCGGTTCCTATTATTATGTTCTTAGGAATTTTCTTAGGAATTTTCTTAAAAAATTTTGGTTTGACTTTTCAGCTACAAACAAGAATATCTTTATCTATAATATTTTTAGTGTTGATATTATTCTTTATTTGGGTCAGTCAATGGAAACTGTGTAACCCTAAAACTAGAAGAAGTTTTGCTAGAGCTATACAAGTGAGTGGGGGATTGGTTCTAGTTACTGTTTTAGTCTGGTTTTTGAAATTTTCCAGCGTCACAACTACAGCATTTATCCTATTTTTGTTGGGTACTGGGTTAGGAATATTCTTAATTTATTTGGGGATGCGACAATTAAATATTCAACATAAAATACCTCAATCACTTCAGTTTAAGCAAAGCGAAATTAGAGGAAGCTTAAGTCGTTGGGAAAGAATTAATGGTGAAGTGACAAATGTTCTACCACCTTCTATAAAAATGAGTCAACCTAGAGAAATTAATTCTGAAATTATAGCTTATAGTTTTGACCGACTTATTGTTTGTGACACTACAGAAATTGCTCAAATTTTAATCTCAAATAATTTCCACTTTGAACATAACTGTGCTGTCTTGAGTATTGATGGTTATCCTCAACATATTTTTAGTACAGTAATGCAAATGTTACGACAGAATCCCAATTTAAAAGTTTATGCTTTTCATAGTGCTACTCCTCCTGGAATAAGTATAATAAATCAACTGCGAACTAACCCTAATTGGTTTCTCCGAAATAATCTAGTTATTTATGATTTAGGATTATTGCCACGTCATGTATTTGCTAGTAAAAATATGTGGGTTTTAAAATCAGATGAATCAGCAAGAGAAGCGCGACAAATACCTACAACAGTTAAGTCAACTTTATCAACAGATGAACTAGCATGGTTAGAGGCAGGATTTTATGTAGAATTAGAATCTTTTTCTCCTCGTAAGTTGCTACAAGTAGCTGCTCAAGGTATTGCGAAAACTCAGGCAATAGCTAATGGTTATAGTTCTGATTCAGATAGTAGCGTATATTCTAGCGATAGTAGTGATGAAGGAATAATTTTTGTTAGTATTGATGATGATAGTAGCCGTCGAAATCCTGGTTTTTTCGCCTCTGATAGTTTTGGTTAAACATATAATACTGATTATTAGCTTAAGTGTGCTTTGCAACCGAACAAAAACCTATATCTGTTGGGTTTATCCCACGGATAAGCTTCCCTAACAGTCCATACTCCGCAACCCTAACGCGAACAACCAAATCTACTAAATACTGCTTTTTACATCAGACTATTTACGATTAACTTGTAACCAAATTTCTAAACTAACTAATAACCAAAGTTTAATACCATAACGCCTCCAAGTATCCCCACGATAATTTAACCAATTTTTGATTAAATCTTGATTCAAATAAGGAGCGATCGCCGCTTTTTTACTCAACAATAAACTCCTAGTTCGACCTTGCCATTTTTCCCGAAACCAAAAGTTAACAGGCACCATCATCCCACTTTTTGGACGAGTCAATATTATCTTTGGTAATAGGTCTGAAACTGCTTGTTTTAATACTGCTTTCTCATCAGCACCAGATAATTTATATGCTGGTGGAATTTCTAAACTTAGCTCAACTATTCTTTGGTCAAATAATGGGGAAACTCCCATTAAACCAGCCGCATTAGTCAGATTATTTACCTTAGTTAAAATATGGTCAGCACCCTTAAATTGAATATTCAGTAACATCAAACGATTCAAATAATCAACATCAGAATTTAAGTCAGACTCAAACACATAACTTTCTGTTTTCACCGCTTCCCAAATCTCCGGTTTTAAAAGCTTAGGTAAAAAGTCAAAACATTTATGAAAAGAACTCAAATAAGACGAAACAATATCCTGCTTTCCTGACTGCAAAGAACCATAAATATTAGTTAATAACATCGGCTTATTTTTCGGTCCGCCAAAACAAGGGTCTCCACCTTCACCATTGAGAATAACTCCTACATTTTCTGTCGCTAACTTTCCTAAAAGATAATTAGGAACTGTCAAGGGGTCGCCGATGGGGTCGTCTAAATTTCCCATAGTAATTGGCAAATTATTCCACATATCATCTGGTGTAATTTCTAGGATGTGATGTTGTGTTTGACAATGTTGAGCAACTAAACTAGAAAATTCTAATTCATTCGGTAATTCTGCACCGAAATGTATTGAATAAGTATGTACGGGATAGTTATGATTTTTTGCTGCTAATGCTGTGATGCAACTAGAATCTAAACCACCCGATAAATATGCTCCTACTGGTTGATTGTTTGGCAGATATTCAGGAATAATTTTATCTAAAACAGAACGTAATTTTTGACTATGATATTTTAAAGTTTGATTAGCATTTTTAACTTGTGCTTTTGCTTGCCAATAAGAGATTGGTGAGTGAGTTTTAAAGTTATCAGTAAAACGGATAAAAGTTCCCGGTCTTAATTCTTTTACCTCTTGCCAAAGAGTCCGTTCCCCAGGCACAAAAGCACAACAAAGATAATCTCTTAAAGCGATTAAATCTAATTCATGTGAATGGTAAAGGGAAAGAGTTTTTAATCTCGGAGCAATCCAAATAGTAAAGTCTTTTACTGTGTAATATAAAGTTTTTCCACCCACGCGATCGCGACCAATCCATAAGTCTTTTTCCTCCCTATCCCAAACAGCTAAAGCAAATATTCCTTCTAGCCACAAAAAAGTTTCTACTCCATAACTTTGCCATAATTCAGCTACTATTTGAGTGGGAGTATTCGTAGTATAAATATCTAATTTTTTTTGTAGTTGTGGCAGATTAGTTAAGCAAATATCGCCCACAACAACAAATCTTTTATTAGTGCTAAAGGCGGGGTTAATCTGATGAATCAGAAAAAGGGAATCCTGCCAACAAACATCTTCTTTTACCCGGTCTATTTTTCCTCTGGTAAGATACCAACTTGGACTAACTAAAATATTCGTAGTTGGAGTAGGAAATTGTTTACTTGAAGATAAAAAAGGAAATTTCATCTATACAAATTTAGCAGGAATTATTCAGTATAAACTAATCATACATATAATACTATAAGCAGCAAAAGTAAAGCCAATGAGAATTAACCAAAATTCATTTTATTTTTCTCCAGAAGAATATTTAGCAGGAGAACGATAAAGCCCCATTAAACATGAGTACAGACGGGGCCAAATTTATGCAATGGTAGGGGCAAAAAAACCTCACATTATTATTCCTAGTAATTTAGTTAGACTATTAGGCAATCATCTGCTTGATAATGACTGTATTGTACTTACTTCTGATATTAAAGTTCGACTATAAGAGGCTAATTATTATTACTATCCAGATGTCGCAGTAACTTGTGATGAACGGGATTTAAGTTCAAATGAAGACTTTATTCTTTATCCCTCATTAATCATAGAAATTTTATCTCCAACTACAGCTAAATTTGACAGACGAGACAAATTTGCAGTTTGATAATCTGCTACAAGTTTACAAGAATATGTATTAGTTAGTCAGTCTGAGATGACTATAGAATCTTTTCGGAAAAACGAGGATGAAATTTGGAATTATCAGATTTATTCTCAGGGAGAAGAAGTCAATTTTGTGAGTGTAAATTTTAGTTGCCTAATTTCTGAAATCTATCAAAAAGTTCCTGGTATTCAAAAGAGGGAGTAGGGAGTAGGGAGTAGGGAGTAGGGAGAAATAATTGATATTTTATTTACGATAATTAATTTAATTTTTTATTATTGGAGATTTCTAATAATCTCTTAGATCATGTTCGGATAATCAGTTATAAATAAAATTTCAGCTCTGAGAGTACAGAAAAGATATTACCGAATAATTAAGTTAAGGTTTAAAGCCTCTCCTTTCAAGGAGAAACAATGAATTTATTTTCCTTTTATTCAATTCTCTTCCTTTTAGGGAGAGGTAATTATCAATTATCAATTATTGAAAATTATACTTTTCTCCTGACTCCTTTATCCAGCAATTCTGACTCCTGAGGACTGACTCCTGACTCCTTGGTAATTATTTATAAGTATTCAACCGAACATGATATTATTTGTTAGATAAAATCGCCCACCAGTCTTTAAAATCCTAATTAAACCAACAACAACAGTAAAAAATTCGGCGTTGCTGATGCGTGGGTATGATTTATATTTATTAGCGATCGCTAAACTATTAAATCGTAAGTATTCTAGATTGTTGAGTTTTTATTTTCATACCTTGATTCAGCAACGCCAAAAATTCTAAACGTCCTAAAAACATACCAATAACTTCTGTCAACAATACCCCCAGAGGTGCATCTGGTGCAGTTATCCCCACAGAAAGTCCCACTGTACTCAGGGCTATTTCATTCTCAACTTTTCCATTTTATATATTTACGAGAATACCTTATTGCCAGCTTTAGAAAACGCATCTTTAGCTATCTGTAAAGCCAGTAAATTCATTGCCAAAATCTAGAATGAAATGACCCTGCACTGTACTTAAAGAACTTGCATACTCAAATAAAAACTCTTAAAGAGGGTAGCCATAGGCAGCAATAATTAATAGATATAAAAATAGAAATAAACCAGTAGAACCAATTTCAATATCCCTGATAAATTGACGATTAGTGCCATGCAAAATATTTGGTTTAGTTACATCATTTTTTTGTAAAAAAAGTCAGCGAAATTCCCGCAAAAGAGCGCGATAAAGAGTATAAATTATAATTTATTTAATGTCGCCAACACTATTACCCTCTCCACTTAAGCCAGAAACTAATATCGCAACAACACGACCGCAACCCATAATAATGATATATTTAGAATCACTCATATTTAAGTTATGCTTTCAGTTATTTCCTGATTATAATAATATTTACTACTCTAAAAGAATATCATTTTTATCATTTATTTATCTCTCTCTTTAGATAGATTTGTTGCTAAATTAAAATTGAAAATTTTCCAAAAATCAGGCAAATTTAATCTAGATTAAATCATGATACTTGAACATATAAGCATCATAATTTAACTGATTAATTAGGTGTTGAGATGCCAAAAATCTCAAATTTACTTTCCGTGTCAATCACTGATTAGATTCATCACTAAACACAGAAAAATTCCGTTCCAACTGCCGATATTTAGGAACCTCAATAACCTCCTCAAAATCCTGAAACGAAACAATATCTGTTAACCCCGCCGTAGTTCCATTTTCAAATAATTGACGATAACAATTCATCATTGCTTTAGTAGCAGCAAACAAACCAGAAAGAGGATAAACCACAATTTTAAAACCAATTTCAGCCAACTCTTGACCAGACAAAACCGGAGTTTTTCCACCCTCAATCATATTAGCAAATAACGGCACATCATCAAAAGCAGCAGTGATCGCCCGCAAATCCTCCATCGACTGAGGAGCCTCAATAAAAACCACATCCGCACCTGCTTCCACACAAGCACGTCCCCGCCTAATAGCCTCATCCAAACCTAATGGCGCACGAGCATCAGTACGAGCAATAATCACCAAACCACTATCACCCCTAGCATAAACCGCAGCCTTAATTTTTTCAATATGTTCCGCCATAGAAATCACCCGCTTTCCCTCAAAATGACCGCATTTTTTCGGCCATTCTTGGTCTTCCAAAATAATTCCCCCAACCCCCATATTCACAATATCAGTCACAGTTCTAATCACATTTAACGGGTTACCATATCCAGTATCAATATCAGCCACCAAAGGAATATTCACCGACTCAGTAATCCGGCTCACACTATACAACATTTCCGTAGCAGTCAGATAACCAAAATCTGGACGACCCAAAGTAGAACCAGAAATCCCAAACCCACTCGTAAACACAGCCGGAAATCCCACCTGTTCCACAATTTTTGCCCCAATGCAATCATACACCCCAGGCAGCACCAGAATTCCTGGTTGTTCTAATACTTGACGTAATCTTTGGCCGGCAGTCATCACACCCTCCGAGAATAAACATGATAAAATTTTACTACTTAAAAGTTTGGTATTCCTTCCTCTATGGCAAAATCTCTCAAACCTGACGCATTTTTCCAAACACCAGGAGTAATTCTCGACGTTCGCAGTCCCGCCGAATATGCTCAAGGTCATATTCCTGGGGCAATTAGTTTTCCCCTATTGAATAATGAAGAACGGGCCCAAGTCGGAACTTGCTACAAACAAAAAGGTAAAGATGAAGCCGTAGAATTGGGATTAGCGATCGCTGGTCCGAAATTCGCTGATTTTGTCGCCCATGCCAAAATATTAGCTCCAGACCGTCAAGTGAGAATTCATTGTTGGCGCGGTGGAATGCGTAGCGGTGCGGTGGGTTGGTTGCTGGAGACGGCAGGATTTAACGTTTCCCTGCTTGTTGGCGGTTACAAAGGGTTTCGGCGTTGGGGGCGGAGTCTGTTTTCAGTTCCCCAAAAAATTATCATTTTGGGTGGGATGACTGGTAATGGCAAAACAGAGATATTGACTGCTTTGGCAAATATGGGAGAACAGGTTTTAGACTTGGAAGCTCTGGCGCATCATCGGGGTAGTAGTTTCGGCGCTTTGGGACAGTTACCTCAACCCACTAACGAGCAATTTTGGAATGCGATCGCTATGGAATGGGCAAAGTTTGACCGGACTCAACCCCTATGGATCGAAGCAGAGAGTAAGCGTATTGGGATGTGTAGTATTCCCGATGAAATTTTTGCGCAAATGGAAACGGCAACAGTTATTGAAATCAGTCGTAGTCGTCAGGAAAGATTAGAGTTTTTGGTTGAAATATATGGGGAAGCGGATATTAATCATTTGATTGCTGCTACCGAACGCATTCGCAGACGCTTAGGAGGTTTGCGAACGCAAGCAGCAGTTAATTTTTTAAATCAAGGAAACTTTGTAGCTGCTTTCGATTTAATTCTCCACTACTACGATAAAACCTATACTTATGATTTAGAAAAAAGGGATGTTAATATTTATAAAATTGATGTTTCTGGGTTGTCGGCGGTTGATGCTGCAGTATTAGTGCGGGAGAAAAGCAAAGAGATTTTGTAGTCCAGGACAATAACGTAGAGTAGGACTCTTTTCATAAAAAATTATCAAAATTACTAGACAACGCCTAGCGAGCAACTAATTGCTAGTTTTCACAGTAAGACTTATACAAAATATAATTATAAAATAAGCTGAAATTATAGATAGGCATAGGCTTTCACCTCAAAAAGGCATAAACCCTGACTTCTGGACATTTGTCAGGTCAGTCCTAATACTATTTATAACTGGTTTAATAATAGGGAAAAATTTATCGCAGATGCCATGGAAAATATTCTGAAAAACTTTGGGACAGAATATACAATTAATTTTGCATCAGCACTTAACCTAAAAAATTAGGAAAACCTTTGCTCCCTGTAAAGTTTAGAGCTGTTTCTTAGCAAAAGAGATTATTTTAATCTATTTAGCGACAAATATAATGATTAAAAGTTCAACAAAGAGATAATTTATAAATCTAAAGTAAATATTAAGAGGCTGAATGACTTACAATATAAGGAATTGACTACTCTCAACTTGAAAAAGCTTAAATTTTTATTAACCATTTCTTATACTCTTGACAACTTTTTCCATATGTGACTACTGTATACTATCGTCAGCCAACAATTTTGAGCTTAGAGTTAATCTATATTCTAAATTATAATTATCAAGAAAAAAAATATGGATCAATATTATGATGTTTTCATCTCCTACGGACGGGCTGACAGCAAAGACTTTGCCTCAAAACTCTATGAAAAACTCAGAGAAAATGGTCTGAAAGTATGGTTTGACCAAAACGATATTCCTCTCGGCGTTGACTTTCAAAATCAAATAGATGACGGTATCACAAAAGCCGATAACTTTCTGTTTATTATTGCCCCCCATTCTGTTAATTCCCCCTACTGTCTCAAAGAAATAGAATTAGCAGTTAAATACAAGAAACGAATTGTGCCACTTTTGCAAGTTGAACAAATTCCTTATGAAATTTGGCAACAACGAAACCCGCAAAAAACTCTAGAAGATTGGGAAATTTATCAACAAAAAGGGTTACATTCTAGCTTTCCCAATATGCACCCAGAAATCAGCAGAATTAATTGGGTTTATTGTCGGGAAAATCTGGATAACTTTGAAACAAGTTGTGCTAGTTTAATAGAATTATTTCACAACCATCAAGACTTTGTAAAACAACATTCTCATCTCTTAGTTAAAGGTTTAGAATGGGAAAAAAACCATAAGCAAACTCGTTATTTGTTAATTGGGAAAGAACGTCTAGAAGCAGAAAAATGGTTAAAACTTAAGTTTAAAGATGAACAAGCGCCTTGCATTCCTACAGATTTACATTGTGAATTTATCTGTGAAAGCAATAAAAATGCCAATAATTTAATGACTCAAGTTTTCCTAGCTTTTTCAGAAGTAGATAAAGCTATAATGCAGACAATCAAGAAAACTTTGATGAGAGAAGGAATTACTGTTTGGAATTTTCAAAATGATCTGCCAACTGGAAAAGATTTTCAAATAGAAATTAAGCGGGGTATTGCCAGAGCTGATAATTTGATTTATTTATTGTCTCCTGATGCCATAAAATCTGAATATTGTCAGCAAGAAATAGCTTATGCTTTGAGTCTGAATAAACGAATTATTCCTGTATTAATTGGTCCTACAAATTTAACAGAAATTCCTACAGAAATTCGCCACTTACAATTTATTGATTTTACTCAGTCAGCGTCGGAAAATCAAGACAAACTTATCAAAGAAATACAGTCAGAAGCCGTTTATTATCAACGACATAAAGTTTTGTTAGTTAAGGCTTTGAAATGGCTCTCACAAAATCGTAATCCTAGTATCTTACTACGGGGTTATAACCTAGAAAAATATCGAAGTTGGCTAGAATTAGCTGAAAAACAAACTGTTAATTTACCCACAGATTTACAAAGAGAATTTATTGCCGAAAGTGCTAAACAACCCCCTAATTTAGTTTTAGATGTTTTTGTTTCTTATTCGCGGGCGGATGCTGATTTTGCCAGACAGTTAAATGAGGCTTTACAAACTCAGGGAAAAACTACTTGGTTTGACCAGGAAAGTATCGCTACAGGTACAGATTTTCAACAAGAAATTTCTCAAGGTATCCAAAAGTCGGATAACTTCTTATTTATTATTTCCCCAGATTCAGTAAATTCTCGCTATTGTGCCGATGAAGTTGAATATGCTAAAAGTTTAAATAAAAGGTTTGTGACGGTTTTGCATCGAAAAGTTAATACTGCCGAATTGCATCCAGAATTGGCAAAAGTGCAATGGTTAGATTTTAATCGCTATGAGGGAGATTTTTTTGCTAACTTTAGTGAGTTAGTGCGAACCTTAGATACAGACAGGGAATATGTACGAGAACATACCCAAATGTCACAGAAAGCATTGGAGTGGCAGCGAGACAATAAAAATACCGATCTATTATTACGCGAGAGTAAGTATGTGAAAGCTTATGAGTGGTTGCAGTGGGCACAAACACATTCTAAACAACCTGCGGTGACTGAGGAAATCAAAGAATTTATTCTCAAAAGTAAGGCATTAGTAGAAAAGGAACAAAAACAAAAACAATGGCAGCGTCAACGCACAATTATCGGAATGGCAGCATCTTCTCTGATAATTTCCGTACTTGGTGTGCGCTCAGAAATGGAACGACGTAAAGCTGTTATCAACGAACGCAAAGCTGAGATCAAAGGTTTAAATACTCGCATAGTCTCAGGAGAGAGAACTTTAGATATCCAATTAGCAGCAATGAAACTAGATCAACAAGCAAATGAAAGTAGAGAAGACATAAATACTACCGATCTTCTCCAACAAACTGTTAACTGGCAGGGATATAAACAAATCAATAGCTTAGAAGGCCATGGGAATAGGGTCAACAGTGTAGCATTTAGCCTCAAAAGGGATTTGATAGCTTCTGCTAGTCAGGACAACACAGTGAAACTCTGGAAACCAGATGGCACCTTGGTGCAGACTCTCAGCGGCCATGAAGATTATGTCCTCGGTGTAGCATTTAGCCCCAAAGGGGATTTGATTGCTTCTGCTAGTCAAGACAAAACAGTGAAACTGTGGAAACCAGATGGCACTTTGGTGCAGACTCTCAGAGGCCATGAAGATTATGTCATGGATGTAGCATTTAGCCCCAAAGGGGATTTGATTGCTTCTGCTAGTCAGGACAACACGGTAAAACTGTGGAAACCAGATGGGACTTTGGTGCAGACTCTCAGAGGCCATGAAGATTATGTCATGGGTGTAGCATTTAGCCCCAAAGGGGATTTGATTGCTTCTGCTAGTTACGATAAAACAGTAAAACTGTGGAAACCAGATGGCACTTTGGTGCAGACTCTCAAAGGCCATAAAAATTATATCTATGATGTAGTATTTAACGCCAAAGGGAATTTGATAGCTTCTGCCAGTAGTGACAACACGGTAAAACTCTGGAAACTAGATGGCACTTTGGTTCAGATTCTCAGCGGCCATGAAAATTTTGTCGTTGGTGTAGCATTTAGCCCCAAAGGGGATTTGCTCGCTTCTGCTAGTCAGGACAACACGGTAAAACTCTGGAAACCAGATGGCACTTTGGTACACACTCTCATCGGCCATGAAAAAGGGGTAAACATTTTAGCATTTAGCCCCAAAGGCGATTTGATAGCTTCTGCTAGTCATGACAACACAGTGAAACTCTGGAAACCAGATGGCACTTTGGTGCAGATTCTCAATGGCCATGAAAATTCTGTCATTGGTGTAGCATTTAGCCCCAAAGGGGATTTGATAGCTTCTGCCAGTATTGACAACACAGTGAAACTCTGGAAACCAGATGGCACTTTGGTGCAGATTCTCACTGGCCATGAACATTGGGTCTGGGGTGTAGCATTTAGTCCCAAGGGAGATTTGCTCGCTTCTGCTAGTCGTGACAACACGGTAAAACTGTGGAAACCAGATGGTACCTTGGTGCAGACTCTTACCGGCCATGAAAATTGGGTTAACAGTGTAGCATTTAGTCCCAAGGGAGATTTGCTCGCTTCTGCTAGTCGTGACAACACGGTAAAACTGTGGAAACCAGATGGTAC
>JASJEE010000108.1 GCA_030064835.1 Microcoleaceae cyanobacterium MO_207.B10
TGAGGTAAGTCCAGAAAGAAGTAAATTGAAGGCGCTATTATCCATTTTTGGACGCGATACGCCTGTAGAATTAGAGTTTAATCAGGTAGAAAAACATAACTAATGGCAAAAAAAGTCGTGGCGCTGATTAAGTTGGCTATTACGGCGGGGAAGGCTAATCCTTCTCCACCTATTGGCCCGGCTTTAGGTCAGCATGGTGTTAATATTATGGCGTTTTGTAAAGAGTACAACGCCAAAACAGCAGACCAAGCTGGTACTGTAGTACCAGTAGAAATTTCTGTTTATGAGGATCGTAGTTTTACCTTTGTTCTCAAGACACCACCAGCATCGGTTTTAATCAAAAAAGCAGCAGGTGTGGAAAGAGGTTCAAGCGAGCCAAATCGTTCAAAGGTAGGATCGATTACAAAATCTCAACTCCAAGAAATTGCCCAAACAAAAATGCCAGACCTCAATGCTAATGATATTGAAGCGGCAATGAAAATAGTGGCAGGTACAGCAAAAAATATGGGCATCACAATCGCGGATTGATGATGGACAAAATCAATTCGCCACTATCTCTAAAATCTGAAATAGTGGTTTGAAGCTCAAAAGGTTAAGTAAACCAAGTAAAAAAATTAGGGGGAGAAGCAGAGCTTCGTTAGATACCCCAGGAGGATAAAATGCCGAAAAAAGTCTCTCGTAGATTAAACGAACTCAGGAAAAAAGTTGAAGAGCGAGCTTATGAACCAAAAGAGGCACTTCAACTACTAAAAGATACAGCTACAGCAAAATTTCCAGAAGCAGCAGAAGCTCATATCCGTTTAGGTATTGACCCTAAATATACAGATCAACAACTACGAACTACAGTAGCTTTGCCCAAGGGAACAGGTCAAACAGTCAGAATCGCAGTTATTGCTAAAGGTGAAAAAGTTAACGAAGCTCTCGACGCAGGAGCAGAGTTGGCTGGTTCAGAAGAGTTGATCGACGAAATTAGCAAAGGGATGATGGATTTTGATACGTTGATCGCTACACCTGATGTGATGCCTCAAGTAGCTAAATTAGGTCGTTTATTAGGACCTAGAGGTTTAATGCCATCCCCTAAAGGCGGTACAGTAACTTTTGACTTGGCACAAGCGATCGAAGAATTTAAAGCAGGTAAGTTAGAATTTAGAGCTGACCGAACTGGGATTGTTCATGTTATGTTTGGAAAGGCTTCTTTTTCAGTAGAAGACTTGTTAGAAAACTTGAAAGCTCTGCAAGAGTGTATTGACCGCAACCGTCCCTCTGGTGCAAAAGGTCGCTACTGGCGTAGTGTATTTGTATCTGCTACAATGGGACCATCAATTGAAATTGAAACTAATGCACTGCGGGATCTAAAGTTAACAGAACTAGCCTAAATCTAAAACTTAACAAATATCTAAAGCTAAACAAAAAAATCAAAGAGCTGAAGACAGCAGGTGCTAATAGCTTAATTTCCTGCCGAGGTTCAAGAATTAACTATTCATACACAGAATACAGGGTTATTTAATCAACCCTGACTAATTATGTGATTTTTGAATACTAATTCTTAGCCCTGGCAGACTATCTGTCAGGGTTTTTTGTTTGTAAAGGAGGTGATTAAACATGGGCAAAACTAAACAACAAAAACAGGAAATGTTGGCAGACATCAAGCAAAGCTTGAGTGAAACCCAGCTTACCCTTGTGATTGATTACAAAGGACTATCTGTGGCCGAAATCACAGACCTGCGCAGGCGACTAATACCTACGGGTACTGCTTGTACGGTTGCTAAAAATACTTTGATGGGACTAGCAGTTAAAGAAGATAGCAACTGGCAACCTATGGAACAGTTGCTAGCGGGATCAAATGCTTTTCTATTCCTCAAAGATGATCTTGGTAGTGCCATTAAAGCATATCAAGAATTCCAAAAAGCCACCAAGAAGACAGAATTCAAAGGTGGGGTGATGGAAGGACGACTGCTAACTGAAGCAGATGTCAAGGCGATCGCCGACTTACCGTCCAAGGAAGAGCTAATTGCTCAAGTTGCTGGTGCTATCAACAGTATTGCTACCAAGGTAGCTGTTGGTCTGAATGCTGTACCGACTCAGCTAGCTACTGGTATTAATGAGGTTCCAGCTTCTGTAAACAGAGCCATCAAAGCAATCTCAGACAAAGAACAACAAGGCGATGCTGCTTAAATGCTAGCTCAAATAAACATCAATATTTTGGCTGATATCTTGTCAGTTTTATTGCTAAAATAATAAAAGTAATTTAACTAGATTAGAGACTATAAAAAAGTCAAAATTATCACGACAAACCTAAGCTAAAACTAACAACAAATAGGAGATTATCAATGTCTGCAAAAACTGACGAAATTCTGGAACAACTTAAGTCACTTTCTCTACTAGAAGCATCTGAATTAGTAAAGCAAATTGAAGAAGCTTTTGGTGTTAGTGCGGCAGCTCCCGCGGGTGGCATGATGATGCCTATGGCTATGCCTGGAGCAGGTGGTGCAGCAGCAGAAGAAGTAGAAGAGAAAACTGAATTTGATGTGATTCTAGAAGAGTTTCCTTCTGATAAGAAAATTGCCATTCTTAAAGTCGTTCGTGCTGTTACAGGTTTAGGTCTAAAAGAAGCAAAAGACATGGTAGAATCTGTACCTAAGCCAATTAAAGAAGGTATTGCGAAAGAAGCTGCGGAAGATATGAAGAAACAACTAGAGGAAGCTGGAGCTAAGGTGGCTATTAAATAGTTATCTATTTCTACAAAGAAATTAGACAAATATCTCTATTAGTTCAGAGAATATTTTGTTACTAAAAAATTGTTAACAGCCTGTATCTAATGATGTAGGCTGTTAATATTTTGAATATCAAATAGTGTAATACCATTTTGATAAATGTTTGCTAGAAACGAGCGCCGTTATTTCTAGTAGTTAATAGCCAATATTTACTAGTCAGTAGAGATAGCTTATTCATCCCCCCGCCTCCGCGGGGGCAAGCTTTTTTTCTCTGAAATAATGATTTTTTATCAAAGATATATCTGAGTTAAAGCATTTTTATTGACCCAATTTATTTGTAACATTCTTTTTTTTATTGGTATAATTTCTCAAATCTTTACCCTATAAGCTTTTGATATTTATTCATCAAGCCCTAATAATTAATAATTAATAATTAATAATTAATGATTAATTCACCTAATAGCTTGTTACTTATGAAATGAAGTCTCTGAAATCAAAGAATTTTCTGAGTAGAATTGACTTGCCCAACGACGAGACTGACGCACCGGACCATCATCTTCATATAAAGGCGGATTATTAATATTAGTTTTATACTCTAAAATACTGACATCTTGTTCAAAAGTTTCTAAAACATCTTGTTTTAACATCTGATTTAAAATTAAGCTTAAAGGAAAAGGTAGAACTTTTTTCACACTATAAAATATTTGAATATCAAGGTACTCATTATCTATAGGCGTACCTGTAAAAATCGTCAACAAACCCAACTTTAATTTTCCTTCCGTCCAATAAAAACTAACATCATAAGCAGGTCCATAATAAATAGTAGTAACAGAGCCATCTTCTAATACTAATTTCCCGGCAGCCAAAGAAGATAAATTATATTTTTGAGACATTCTATGAGTTAAGATCGGACCGTCAATTTCCACGCCATGACTCTCAGCGCTTTTGAAAGTACGACTGTGCAGGTTAGATAAGTGGGAGACATCGACACTATTATCCATATAATCTTGAAGACTAGCGCGTACTTTCCACTGACGGACTAAACGTAGAGGAGTCCATTCACCAGAAATTAGTTCCGGTATTTGAGGTATTTCCCACTCAGGTAGTTTTCCTTGTTGGTGGTGATACATCATTATTAAACCGTTAACCTCAGCTACAGGCCAAGTTTGAATTTGGGCTTTGGGGGTTGGTTTACCAGGATAAGGAATAGCAGCACACTGTCCATTTGTATCCCAGAGCCAACCGTGGTAAGGACATCTAATAGTTTGGCCTTCTATTCTACCTCCGTGGGCAAGATGAGCGCCTAGATGGGGGCAATAAGCATGGAGGATATGAGGTTTGCCGTCCTCTGTACGAAATAGTACGAAGTCTTTGCCAAAATAGTGTAGTGGGATGACTCCTTTGGCAGATAATTCTTCACTTTTAGCGACACGAAACCAGCTATTGGGAAAGGTTGAATACATAATTATTTGTTTATGGTAGACGAAAATTAGTTATTAGTGTAATAGGATAGTGATTTCTTGCCTACTCTAAATATTAAAAAATTAGAAATTTTCTTGGCGAATATTGAATCACAAATGCTCCTTGGTTTTATATCAAGTGTGGAGGATTCATTCTAAATGTTTTTAATAACCTTTTGACTATGGAATAAAGAGATAATATAAGCGTTTGTCAGACTAATGAGGTACACCTATTTTTATTTCTATTTTATTCTTAGTTAAGTGTTCCCTATAACCAACTAATTAGGATACCTGACTAGTTATATAAATTAGTGTAATAATTACTAGAGAAACAAATAATGTTCGCTACCACACACTACATAAAATATAGCAATTCCCATACTGAGGAAGTAAAAAAAATGTCTATTTTCGATACTATACTTTTGCCTACTTTATGAGTAATGAAATTACATTTTCACAGAATAATTAATAATTAATAATTAATAATTAATATTTAATAGTTAATAATTATTAATTCAACAATTCAGGTCTGAATCTTAGCCTTTTAAGGGGATAAATCAAAAACTTTTCTTGTAAGGATTTAGGTCCTACGGAAAAGCCTATAAATCTTGATGGATAAATATTTCCGGCAATTTCCTCCCAAATTCTATTCTCAATTAGAGATTGTAGAGATTGCTACAAGCCTTTATTTTCGTGATTATTGAGAATGACGCTATTAAATTGCTGAGTCAGTTGTTTTTAGAAGTCTCTCTATAACTGGGTTTGAGATACCTGAATCCTTACCTTTTCTTTTAGTGCATCCCCTGATAAAAATCAGGGTTAATTATTAATTATTAATTGTTTATTGTTAATTGCTGAAGTCATCCTTAAAAAGTACCAAAACTTCAGCATAAATAACTCGAATTTAGTCATTGTTAAAAAAACTATGAATAACTCAACATCAAAGTCAACTGTTAAACCGATTCCGATTACTTTAAACTGTTCTGGAGGGATTTCATTAGGTGCTTATATGGCAGGAGTATTTTATGAAATAACAAAAGAAGCTGTACAGGAGGAACCGGCAATTATTATTGATACTATTACTGGTGCTTCTGCAGGAGCTATTTCTGGTATTATGGCTGCATTTTATCTATTAAAGCGACAAGATGTGACTAAAGATTTACTCCAGGAAGAAAAGATTGAAGAAAATGTTTTTTATCAAGCTTGGGTGGAAAAAAGTGATCTAAAAAAAATAGACCACTACGGTTTTAAACCTCAAAAAGATGAAATCACTGGTATCAGTAATTGGAGTGTTTTTTCAGGAGATTATATCAAAGATATTGCCAATGAATTATTAAAGCCAGAGGAAGTTAAGATTGATGAAAATACAAAACCCCTAGCCCTAATAATGACTATAACAAATCTGCAAGGGCTATTAAAGGATTTTTTCAATGCAGGTAATATTAAAGCCGTTACTAATGCAGAAACCCGTCAATTTTTATTTCACAGTGGTTTGAAAAATAAATCCAGTGAAGTAGAAGCAATGTGGAAAAAAGTAATTATTGGTGCGCGTGCTTCAGGAGCTTTTCCTGTAGCTTTTCCTCCTGTGGGTGATGATTCTGAATTAGATAGTTTTAATTTATCTGGTTGTGTGGATGAATATTCAGATAATATTGATGACTGTAGAGGAAAATTAAACAATATTTGTCGCATAGAAAAAGATAAGCGGACAGGAAAAGATAAAATCAAGTTTATTTTTTCATATACAGATGGTGGGGTTTTAGATAATTTGCCGATTCTTAAAGGGATTGAGATTGAAAAGAGACTCATTAGTTATCAGCTTTTTTCAGAACAAGAAAGAAATCTTTTTTCTCAAAAATATATTAATAATTTTGAAGATTTTCAGAAACATTGGAAGAGTCTAGATATTGATTCTAATTCTAGAAAATACATTTACATACAACCGCAACCAATAGAAAACTTGAAAGGTGATCAAAGCTTGTTAAAAAATAATTTTAAAATGTTTCAAGTCGCTACTAAAGGTTTAACATTACCCAAAGCAGAACACGATGCTCAAAGGTTAGAAGATATTAAATATATCAATGATAATGATTTTGCGGAAGTAAGAGAAAAGTTGATTAGTGAATCTGAAGAAAAATTAGATTTAATATTCGAGAATATTAAATCAGATTTTGAAGATATAAAGTCAGAAATCGAACAAAAAGTAGAAGAGATTGAACTAAAAACCAAAATCATCCAAAAATATGATGAATATAACCTAAAAATTAGTGATTCTCTTAAAGAAGCAAAAGCCAAATTCAGAGAAGCTTTGCCAAATATTGAAGTTAAATTAAATCGGATAGATCCATCAAATATTCGTCATATTAAAGACAAAGACTTAAACATTCCTGACCTAAAAATAATTTATGAAGAACTAGGCAAAAAACTTGGAGAAAAATTTGAAGGAGAAAATGATGACTTACTAGCTTCAGAATTTTTAGGAGGTTTTGGAGGCTTTTTTGACCAGAAATATCGAGAACATGATTTTTTACTGGGCAGAATTTCTGGTCTTACTTGGTTACATGAGAACTGCGATAAGATTCAAACTCCCATACCAAAAGATGAAATAGTTGCTAAAATTCAAGATAAAATTCTGGAATCTGAACCTAAACTTAAACCTAGTCATCGGGTGAGAATTATCAGAATTGTTTTGCGTGGAATCAGAATTCTATTGATAGAGTCTATAGGTATTAAATCTGTATCCCAAATAGCAGTGAGTTTAGTAGCAATTATATTAATTCCTATATTAATGATTTTGGAAATATTATTAAGTCTGTTTATTTATTTATTTGAAAAGTTAGAATTTGTTTGGGAATGGTGGAATCGGGAAAACTCAAACTGATTAAATTGGGCTGATAGTAAAATAGTCAAAAAGTACCCGCTTTTAGGAGTTAAATGCTCAAAATTCTCACATTTTTAGCAAATAAAGGCAGAAAAATTGAGCGACATTTTTTTTTCCTACTGACTCTGTAATTCCTATTCCTCTTGAATACTGACTACTGGCTACCAGGGCTATTTCCTTCTCAACTTTGCCATTTTATATATTTACGAGAATACCTTATTGTCAGCTTTAGACAACGCATCTTTAGCTATCTGTAAAGCCAGTAAATTCATTGCCAAAATCTAGAATGAAATGACACTGACTGGCTACTGACTACTAAACTTCACCACAAGACTTTTTCAGCCAACCCTAAGTATAAAATTTGAGTTACTGTGAAACAAGAAATAGACCCAGAATCAGACAAATAAATTCAGAGTCTAAATAGGGCTAGCCAAATAAATATCAAAAGCAGGGGAAATATTTGAGGCATTATTGGTAAAAAAAAAAGTATCAGTTTTTTGCTATTAGTAACTCAAAAAATCATAATTTTTAGTAGACAAAAGGGGAAAAAATGATGGATAATTCTAGCAATTATATTCCTTAAATCTACTATTTATCCTGACTACTCGCTACTGACTACTAAACTTCACCAAAAGACTTTTTCAGGCAACCCTAAATATAGCTTTTGTAAGAATATTTTTTGAGAGAATTATTCAGTTTTTAATGATTATCTGAATTATCTAGTCACAGAGAAGCTAATCATAAAGCTCAGACTTCTGCCAGGGTGAGCTAAATGTAGTAAAATACCAATGCCCAAAAGGACGGCTACACAAAAATTCCAATTTAGGGATGCAAACTAAAAATTACCTTCTCAACTTTTTTTATGCGAATCACAAAAGTAGAACGAGTCAGAGGTGTCAATGACATTCTGCCAGACACCTATCAAATTGAGCAATACATCAAAAACACACTCAGCCAATGTTTTGAGTCCTACGGCTACCGTCCCATAGACGTGCCACTAATCGAATATACCGAACTATATCTCAAAAAATCTGGTGAGGACATTGTTTCTCGTCTCTATGACTTTGTGTTCCGAAACCGTCGTCTTTGTCTAAGGCCAGAATTTACTGCTTCAGTAGTCCGTGCCTATTTGGACAATCTCAAAAGTGTGCCATTACCAGTACGACTTTATTATATGGGGCCAGCATTCCGCTATGAACGGCCCCAAAAAGAAAGATATCGTCAGTTTACCCAGATGGGTATAGAACTTATTGGAGCAACAGGAGCGATCGCTGATGCGGAAATCATTTCGAGCGCCTGCCAGGGTTTAGACCATTTAGGCTTAACTCAATACCGAGTAGTTATTGGTCATATTGGAGTAGTCAACAAATTTCTGGATAATCTTCAGTTAGAAACTCGTCTTCGTAGCTTTTTAATTAGCAATATAGAAACCTTCAAAAAAGAAGGAAAACAAACTGTAGAAAATCGACTACAGAAAATATTTCCTGCTTTTAGTGACAACTATTCATCTATTAATGAGTCGGCAACCGAATCTACTAATAAAAAGTTAGCAGATATTCTTCAAAACATGAAAGAAAATGAGGCAAGAACTGCAATTTTTGAGCTTTTAGATAGTATGAATATAGGCATCACAGGCACTCGTAAGCCAGAGGAAATAGTTGACAGACTTCTCATTAAGTTGAAACGGCAAGACCAAACAAAACAACTGAATCAAGCCCTAGAATTTATCCAAGAATTAGTTCAGATCAAAGGAGAACCTATAGAAGTATTAAAAGAAGCAGAAAGATTACTATCAAATTACAGTATTGATACTTCTAGTTTGAAACAATTACATGAGATTGTTGAAACTTTAGGATATTACAATATAGACAAGGGTCGCATTAGTTTTGATTTAGGTGTCAGTCGCGGATTACAATATTATACAGGCATGATTTTTGAAATTTATCATGGTAAACCAGGGGAAGAAAGACAAATTTGTGGGGGAGGAAGATATGATGATTTAATCTTGAATTTGGGTGGTAAACAAGAAACACCGGCAACAGGTTTTTCTTATGGCATGGAACGACTCAGACAAGCATTAGAAACTGAAGGAAAAATCAGAGAAAATGATGATTTTGTTGATATTTTAGTTGTAGCTGTTGGTGAGGAAGATTATGGCTATGCTATTACAGTAGCGGAAAAGCTAAGAAAGGTAATGTTAAAAGTAGAATTAGATGTCAGAAGTAGAAATATTTCGAGTAATCTTCAATACGCTACTAAACAGAATATTCCCTATGTAATTATTGTCGGACCAGAGGAAAGAATGGCGGCAGAAGTAGTGTTGAAAAATATGGCTTCTGGAGAACAACAAAATTTAGAAGTAAGTGAAGTAATCAGTAAAATTAAGGGTTAATAAATTTATCTTTACTATTTAGTAATGGTAAAAATTACCCGAAAAATAATTCATACATCTATAATAGTTTTACTAGAGGTAAAAAACATCTATTAGAAATAATCCAGAGAATTGGCTAACCCAAAAAATCTTGAGAATACTTAGCCGTCAAAAGATAGTATTTTGCAAATAATTCACCTAATACCTTAAGATAGCAAACTTTTAAATTTTTGCTATATACCAATTATCAAATTTGTGAAATACACAAATGTAGGATTTTTAGGGAATATCTTAACTAGCAAAATTTTAACTTGTGTAAGAGAGAAGAGGAAAAAGGAGTAAAAAAAATACTGTACTTCAATAATATTACTTAGGAATAAGAATTTTATGAACCGAAAAATTCATACAACCTGAGTTATCAAAAAAAGTTCTGCACTTTATTTAATTATCATTTCTGACTACTGTCAAAATCTATCAAAAAACATTGCAATCTTGACTATCAACATAATCTTTGATGAACCTGATAAAAGTGTCAATTATAACTAACAACTAAACACAAAAATATGACAAAAAATCAAACTGTAAGATTAGCTTTACCTAGTAAAGGTGCTTTAGAAAGAGGCACAATGAGTATACTAAGTTCCTGTGGTTTAGGAGTATCTCGACCCAATGAAAGACAATATGTAGGTTCAATCCCTTCTCTACCACAAATCAAAGTTTTATTTCAAAGAGCGGCTGATATTTTTACTAAAGTAGAAGAGGGTAGCGCTGACTTAGGAATTACTGGTTATGATGTTGTTTCTGAAGAACAAGCATCTGATGATGTAGTAGTAATTTGGGATAAATTAGGCTATGGAAAATGTGAATTAGTTCTGGCTGTTCCTGAAAGTTGGGTCGATATTTCTTCTATAGAAGATTTAGCAGAGTTAACCCTTTCTTTTCGAGAAAAAGGTCGAAATTTAAGAATAGCTACCAAGTATCATAATCTTACTAGAAAATGGTTGTATGAAAAGTTGATTGTTCACTTTTCTTTAGTGGCAGTTCAAGGAGCAATGGAAGCAGCTCCCAGTATGGGATATGCTGATATGATTGCTGATGTAACTAGTACCGGGACGACTCTCAGAGAAAATCGTTTAAAACGGATTGAAGGGGGTACATTTCTGAAGTCACAAGCTTGTTTAATTGCTAACAAACAACTATTATTAGAAGATGAAACTAAGCTAGAAACAACTAAAGTAATTTTAGAGTTGTTAGAAGCACAGATGGAGGCAAAAAAATATGTTTCAGTCACAGCTAATGTACGGGGAAAATCACCAGACGAAATAGGCGATCGCTTGATGTATAATAGTGAATTAAGCGGTATTTCTGGTCTTCAGGGTCCGACTATTGCCAAGGTATATTCAGGGGATGAAAATGACTGGTATGCTGCTACAATTGTCATACAGCAAAATATGTTATTACCAGCAATTAATCATTTGAGAAATTTTGGAGGTACAGGTATGACTGTTTCTGCTCCTAACTATGTTTTTGGTTCCAAGTCTCGTATCTATGAGGCGTTTTTGGAAAAACTAAAATTAAAATAATCATATTTTTTGGTAGGATTTGTAGTGGGGAATTAAACCTACTTTTGAAGAAACCCATCCCCTACAAATTTTAAGTTTGGAATTTGAATTAATAAAAATGCCACATACAATTGTTACTGATATTTGTGAAGGTGTTGCTGATTGTGTAGGAGCTTGTCCCGTTGCTTGTATTCATGAAGGCCCCGCTAAAAATACTAAAGGAACTGATTGGTATTGGATAGATTTTGATACCTGTATTGACTGCGGAATTTGTCTGGAAGTTTGTCCTGTAGAAGGGGCAATTGTAGCAGAGGAAAGACCAGAATTACAAAAAACTCCAGTATAAGTTTTTCTGATTTTTCTGAATAAAATTTTCAGCAGAATGTAGCGATCGCCATCTATTCTAGAAATTTCTTTATACCTTGAATCTTAGGTAAAAAATTACTCAGAAATAGTAGCGATCGCTCATCTAATATGAAAGACGAAAAATAATGATAGACAGTCTAATATGAAATACTGAAATTAATCCCATCTACCATATAAATATATGGATTTCCTCATCTTCCTATCTACCTATTAATCCAATCATTAGGTAGAAAATATTAAAGTATTTCAGATAAAAAAGCTTCCAGAATTTAGATGGGTTTGCCCGATTCATCTATCAAAGGAATTTGAGGTATAAGTAGGTAGGCACGAATAAATCTCACTATGTAACGAATTTGATTATTACTGCCAAACTGAAGAGCAATCTGAAATATACATACCACTACTATCTCCAGCAACTACATATCCCTCATAAGGGTATTTAACTTCCAAAAATCTTTGAGTACCACTACCAACAACTTCATCTCCGACAACTTCAATTCTTTGACCATTTTCCACTACCCCTAGCCTGCGACTAGCCGAGTTGCGAGTCTCAAAAATATATAGTCCATTAGGTCTAAGGACATAACAGGTTTTTAGTGAGGCTTTCCCTTGGGCTTGATAATTAATGACTCGCTCTGTAAGGCCATTTTGTACTCTAGAATCTACACTATATTTATCTGGGCCAACACGATATTCAATCCCTTGCACTGGATCGTAAGCTTCCCAAGAACTACCTCTTTTTGTAGCATTACCAAGAATTTGCCAGTCTTGCTCACTTCCCTGTTTCGGTTGACTAATGAAAATATACTCACCTTTTCGAGTCTCACAAATATCAATTCTAAAATTGGCCGTTTCATAATTTGCTTTCTCAGAGCCATATCCATAACAAGCTTGGCCCTGTGCAGACATCGGCAACATGAGACAGCTTAACATTACAGCAGTTGTGAGAACTCCAACGGTAGCCAATCGGTGTTTCATTGTTTCTCCCTTGTGCCATTGGATAGTAGCAAAACCTCCCGATTTTACCACAAGTTGACAAAAATATCTCTCGCAACTGACAATAAGTCAAGTCAAATTTAATATTTTTAACTGACTAATAACTTTTTCTAGCAAAAACTTATAGTTAAATCATGTAAAAATAAGAAAAAGAAAATAAATATTTTAAGGGAGGTCTCTGGTGGTAGCAGTAACAGACCGAGTAAAAAGTAGACTGACAATAGAGACAAGGGAAGTTGCCCCTGATACTACGGCCATTCGCTCCCTAGATTGGGACCGCGATCGCTTTGATATAGAATTTGGTCTACAAAATGGTACTACATATAACTCCTTCATCATCAGAGGAGAAAAAAATGCTCTGGTTGACACATCCCATGCAAAATTTCGTCAATTGTATTTAGACACCCTGCGGGGTTTAATCGATCCAAGTGAAATTGATTATCTGATTATTAGTCATACCGAACCAGATCATAGTGGTTTAGCCAAAGATATTATTGAACTGGCTCCCCAAGTTACCGTTGTCGGAGCAAAAGTAGCAATTCAATTTTTAGAAAATTTAGTTCACATACCATTTAAAAAACAAATTGTCAAAAATGGCGACCAATTAGACTTAGGTGAAGGTCACGTTTTAGAATTCGTTTCTGCCCCAAATCTGCACTGGCCAGATACCATATTTAGCTACGATAGTAAAACCCAAACCCTATTTACCTGTGATGCTTTTGGGATGCACTATTGCTCAGACAAAACTTATGATGAAAACCTGAGTGCAATAGAAGCAGATTATAAATTCTATTACGAATGCCTAATGGCACCCAATGCTCGCTCAGTATTGAATGCCATGAAACGCATGAAAAAACTAGGAGATATCAATACTATTGCTACAGGTCACGGCCCCCTACTACGTTATAATTTAGTAGAATTAACTAACCGTTATGAAAAATGGAGCAAAGCCCAAACCAAAGCAGAAACAACAGTAGCAGTATTCTACACCTCTGACTATGGTTATAGCGATCGCCTCTCCCAAGCTGTTGCCCGCGGGATAACTAAAACAGGTGTTGCTGTAGAAATGATGGATCTTAGGTTTGCCGAACCTCAAGAAGTAAGGGAACTCGTAGAAATGGCAGCAGGAATTGTCATTGGAGCGGCACCCACTACAGGAGATGCAGCTAAAACTGCGGAAACAGCCATCAGCACTATTTTGGCAGCAGCAAATAATAAACAAGCTTATGGTTTATTTGAATCAGGTGGTGGCGATGACTTATCAGTATATCCGCTTGCGAACAAATTCAAAGAGTTAGGTCTCAAGCAAGCATTCCCCAATATTCTGATCAAAGAGACTCCCTCAGAACTAACTTACAAATTATGTGAGGAAGCAGGTACAGACACAGGTCAACTAGTCAGTCTGAAGCAAACTATTAAGCAGATGAAATCTCTAGATAGCGACTTAGATAAAGCATTAGGTCGTCTAAGTGGAGGTTTGTATATTATCACTGCAACCAAAGGCGAAGTTAGTAGTGCAATGTTAGCTTCTTGGGTAGTGCAAGCTAGTTTTCAGCCACTAGGAGTTTCCATCGCAGTTGCAAAAGATCGGGCAATTGAAGCTTTGATGCAAGTAGGCGATACTTTTGTGTTAAACGTATTGCGCGAAGACAACTATCAAGCATTGATGCGACACTTCCTCAAGCGTTTTGCACCCGGAGCAGACCGTTTTGCTGGTGTGAAAACTCAAAGTGCTAAAAATGGTAGCCCAATTTTAGGTGATGCACTAGCATATATGGAATGTCAAGTAAGAAGTCGGATGGAAGCAAGCGACCACTGGATTATTTATGCAACTGTTGATAGCGGGCGCGTCAGTGATTCAGATGTTTTACCTGCAGTACACCATAGAAAAGTAGGAAACCATTATTAAAAATAAGGAAGAAGTCAAAATGAAGTCGGGTGCGTTGCAACGCATCCGACAAAATATCCATAGCAAAATTCAAGGCGTTGCTGAAATGTAATGGTAAGTAGCTGAAGGTAAAATTGAAAAACTTATGTTTGACGTTGATACTTAATCTAAAAATCATTACCATTCAGCAACGCCAAGTTAAAAGTTCTTTCTGGAATCGTGATATTATTATCCATGACGAGATTCAAACTCAAATAACTCACGATTTCAAGAATATTAGGCTAACTACAGAAGTTAAAAAGTTAGACAGAATTATAAATTAGATAGTTGTTGTGAGCTTAACGGATGTAGGCTGTTCTACATCAACTTTACATCCCTCATCCCTCTTAACATTCTCATCTTAGATTTCACCAAGTCAAAATTCAGTAGAGTAATGCATGAATTATATCATGTTCGGGTGAATAGTTATAAATAACAGTCGAGGAATCAGGAGTCAGTAGTCAGGAGGAAAAAAGGAATGAGAAGGAGAAAGTTTTTTGATCACGCTCTTATCCGGACATGATATTACCAGTACATTCAGACAGACTGTGACTATATTTGAGAAACGTGAGAATGGCAGCGCCAGTAATGGCAACTGCTGTACTAAACCAACCAATAACTTATGCTAGAAACCATCACAAAACAAAAAGACGTTCAAATAGTTATCATTGGGGAAGAGACAAAAGTGCTAAGGTCTCGTACTTGGGATAGACTCAAATTTGAAGTTGAATATTCCCTCCAAAAAGGCACCACTGCTAACTCCTATCTGATCCAAGCCGAAAAAACAGCAGTTATCGACCCACCAGGGGAATCATTTACCCGCAATTATTTAGATTCATTGCAACTCCGCCTGAATTGGCATCGCCTTGATTATATAGTGCTTGGGCACTTTAACGCTAACCGTGGCGCTACCCTAAAAGCATTATTAGCATTAGCACCTCAAATAACTTTTGTCTGTTCAAACCCTGCTGCTTTAACTCTCAAAGACTATTTTAAAGAAGAAGAATTGAACATTAAAGTAGTGAAAGGTGAAGATACTCTAGACTTAGGTGGCGGGCATCAATTACAATTTATCACTACTGCGACTCCAAAATGGCCGGATGGTTTGATGACTTACGACCCGCAAACTCAAATTTTATTTACTGACAAGTTTTTCGGCGCTCATGTTTGCGGAGACCAAATTTCTGATGAGGGGTGGGCTGTCTACAGCGAAGACCGACGTTTTTATTATGACTCTCTCCATGCTGCTCAGGCAAAAAAAGTGCTTTCTACCCTAGATAAAATTTCCGATTTGAATGTGAAATTTTATGCTCCTGGTCACGGACCGATAGTACGTTATGGGATGAAGCAGTTAACCAGTCTTTATCGCAAGTGGAGCGAGGAACAAAATTCGCGAGATTTGAATGTAGCCTTGCTTTATGCTTCCGCTTATGGTAACACCGCTACTATTGCACAGGCGATCGCCAGAGGTTTGACTAAAGCTGGAGTAGCTGTAGAGTCGATAAACTGTGAAGTTGCTACATCCGATGAAATTAAGGAAGCGATAGAAAAATGTGATGGGTTTATTATTGGTTCCCCTACTCTCGGCGGTCATGCTCCCACTCAAATACAAACAGCTTTGGGTATTGTCCTAAATACAGCTTCTAAGAGTAAGCTAACTGGAGTATTTGGTTCCTTTGGTTGGAGTGGTGAAGCGATTGATTTTTTGGAAGAAAAGTTAAAGGATGCGGGGTATAAATTTGGTTTTGACACTATTCGGGTGAAGTTTAAGCCTGATGATACCACAATTCAAACTTCTGAGGAAGCAGCTATTGACTTTGCTCAAACTTTGATCAAGTCTCAGAAACTTCGCGCTCCCAAAGCTGCTGTTTCTGCTTCTGGAAGCGATCGCACAGCCCAAGCAGTGGGTCGGGTTGTGGGGTCTCTCTGCGTTATGTCTGCCAAACGTGGGGATGTGACGAGTGCGATGTTAGCTTCTTGGGTATCTCAGGCAACTTTTAATCCTCCGGGGATAACAGTTGCAGTGGCGAAAGACCGCGCCCTAGAATCTTTGACTCATACAGGCGATCGCTTTGTGTTGAATATATTAGCTGAGGGGAAACATTTAAGGAAGCATTTTATGAAGTCTTTTGCACCAGGGGAAGACCGTTTTACTGGGGTGGAGACGAAGGAAGCTAATAATGGTTGTCCGATTTTAACAGATGCTTTGGCTTATTTGGAATGTAAGGTAGCAAACCGGATGGAATGTGGAGACCATTGGTTAGTTTATGCTGTAGTTGAAAATGGTGAGTTATTGAATGATGGGGTGACTGCGGTGCATTTCCGCAAATCTGGCAGTCATTATTAATTAGAGTTTTTAGGGGAGGTTTTCTCCCCCTTTTTGTGGGGTCGTGGGGTGGATATTATTACTTTTCAAATAACTGTTGAACTGATAAAATAGGTAGACTTGCATCAGCAAAATCATCAGCACAAGCTAATTGCACTGCATCTTCAAAGTCTCTCAAATTAGAAGCAAAAGCAGTTTATAAAATATTACGATTAACGTCGCAAATTCCCATTAATACTAATATCATATAAACTGCTTCTCTTGCTCTTTCAAGACTTTTAGTTTTTTTTCTAACAATGTAGAAAATATTAGTTAAAGTTGTTGCTGTAATAAATCCTTTCGCCTTAAAAGTCTTAAAAAAGTAGGGTGTGTTAGCGTTTGCGCAGCATTCCGCAGGAAAGCGTAACGCACCATTTATAATCTGCTAATTGTTAGTATCAAAAAAGTAGTAGAGCGACACAACTAAAATAGTGCCCTGCTACGGATTGTTAAATCCCTTTCATAGTCTTAATTTAAGCTGTCTAACGCACCCTACAATTTTGCTGAAGCTGATGAATGGCTGAATATAGGTGAATATTTGCCTTTTTAATAACACTATGGCTAGGAAATTTTGTGAGCGATCGCTTATAAAGTAGGTTGGGTTGAGCCTACGTTAGCGGAGCTTATCCGGAGGATAAACCCAAGATATACAAGGTTGTTGTTAGGTTTCTTTAAGGCGATCTATCGCTACTTTTTTCCCAAATAAATCCTCAAACTTTTAGAAGGTAAACACTTTTAGATTAAATTAGCCACCCCTAACTATTGTCCAACAGATGAATCAAACATCAATATGCGTGAAAATCAGCGATATAGCTATCGCTAGGCTCCGCCAACCCTCTCGCGGAACGGATATTAGAACGCTACTTTTTTCCCAAATAAATTCTCAAACCTTTAGAAGGTAAACACTTTTAGATTAAATTAGCCACCCCTAACTATTGTCCAACAGATGAATAAAACATCAATATGCGTGAAAATCAGCGATATAGCTACCACTAGGCTCCGCCAACGCTCTCGCGGAACAGATGTTAGAACGCTACTTTTTTCCCAAATAAATCCTCAAACTTTTAGAAGGTAAACACTTTTAGATTAAATTAGCCACCCCTAACTATTGTCCAA
>JASJEE010000109.1 GCA_030064835.1 Microcoleaceae cyanobacterium MO_207.B10
TCATCCCTCAACAACTGCTAAAATTATAAAATAATCAAAAAAATACGGAATTTACCATGAGTATAATTATTTCCGATGAAATTATCAAGCTGATTGCACCATTTTAGGTGTGTCAAACTACTGGACTGTTTCACCTAAAATAGTGCATTAGGGAGTAGGGGAGTAGGTAGGGACGTTGCATAACAAAAATGCGTTTCATGTCGCGCAGCGAAACGTCCGTACGGTAGGGACGTTGCATAACAAAAATGCGTTTCATGTCGCGCAGCGAAACGTCCGTACGGGAGAAAGATTTTTGTTGGGTTACTCCTGCACAGAAGCAAGCTACGTCCCATGCTGCGCAATGAATCGCGCAAACAACCCAACCTACATCTATTGCATCATTTAAGATGAAACAATCCACTACTACCATTTTTGCTGATAACTGAAATTTATGATAGCTCAAGAAAAAAAACATCCCAAAACTAATCATATCCTTACCTTAACTATCCTATGGTTATTGGGGGCAGTAAGCGATCGCCTCTGGTTTGCTTTTGATAAGTCTGTTCCTGCTTGGGATCAGGCAGACTATCTTACGGGTTCTCTAACTTATTGGCGTGCTTTACAAAATATACAATTATTTTCTGGGGAATGGTGGAAACATTTTTGGCAGCTTTCGCCGAAGGTACCGCCGTTAACTTATATTATTACTGTTCCGTTTCAAAATGTTTTTGGTAGGGGTGCTGATGAAGCAACTTTAGTACATCTATTTTTTAGTGCTATTTTACTTACTTCTGTTTATAGTTTAGGCAGCAAGTTATTTAATCAAAAAGTTGGTTTTTGGGCAGCAGTTTTATGTATATTATTTCCGGGATTATATAGATACCGTTTACAATTTTTACTCGACTATCCCCTCACGGCAATGGTAACTTTAAGTTTCTGTTGTTTGACATTTTGGTATTTTTCAAAAGGGAGTAGGGAGCAGGGAGTAGTGAGTAGGGAAGAGAAGATAGGAAAGATTGATAAATTTATATCGCTAATATTTGCTAAAACAGGTATTTTATCTAAAACTAAAAATCTCCAAAGTTGGCTTTGGGTAACTGCTTTTGGTTTGACTTTTGGTCTAGCAATTTTAGTTAAGCAAACCACAATATTTTTTATGTTTTTTCCCTTACTTTGGATAGGAGTAAATATTCTTAAAAAACGACAGTGGTACAAACTAATTCAACTCATTTATTCTCTGTGCTTATCTGTCGCAATTTTTTATCCTTGGGCAAGAACAAATTGGCTGTTAATGTTAACTGCTGGTAAACGAGCAACGGTAGATTCTGCTATTGCTGAAGGCGACCCTAATCTCTTAAGTTTAGATGCTTGGATTTATTATTGTAAATTACTCCCTTATCATGTTTCTTTGCCTCTATTAATTATTCCGATTGGTGGATTAATTTTTTACTTAATTCGATTCAATAAAAAACAAGAAAATTTTTCAAATCAGCTTTATTCTTTTCAATGGATAGCTATATTTTTAATTGGCGGATATCTAATTTGCTCTCTCAACATTAACAAAGATTTTCGTTACACATTGCCATTATTGCCAGTTTTATCAATTTTATTAGCATTTGGTTTAATGCAGTTCCCCAGAAAAGTAGGAAAACAAATTCGCTACTTTACTATTGGTTTAGCAATTATTTTAATGCTATTAAATATCTGGCCTGTAGGTGGAATTTTTCTCAGACAAATTACCGCTTGGTTAAGTCCTGGTGCTACTTATTATGCTCATTTAGGCAAAGAATTTCCTCATAAAAAAGTAATTGCTGAAATTATCAAAACTGACCCCTATTTACAATCAACTTTAGGTGTTTTACCTTCCACTCCAGAAATTAATCAACATAACTTAAATTATTACGGCGCTCTAGAAAATTTACAAGTCTATGGGAGGCAAGTCGGAACTAATTTCAAACAAGTAGAACAAGATGCGCGATCGCTTTCTTGGTTTGTCACAAAAACTGATGATCAAGGTTCTGTAAAAAGAATTAAAAAAGCTCAAGCTGCTATTGTTAATATCATCGAACAACACCAGAATTTTCAACTCGAAAAAAGTTGGCAATTGCCAGATAATAGTAACTTAAATCTCTATCATAATCAGTTTTTACCTGTAGAAGTTAATCCTCTGAATAAACCACAGGAAAAAGTTAAACTAGACTATATAATTTTATCGCCAAAAATTCGACCAGGAACCCCCATACCAATTACCTATAAATGGTCGGGTTCGTGGCAAGAATTACAGACAGGTTTAGTCTTATTAACTTATCGCCGAGAAAATATTAATCAACCACAAACACAACTCAGAAACCCGGTTTTTCCAAAAAAACGGGTTTCTTTGGCAGGACTTACGCAGAAACCGGGTTTATCAGGGAAATTTCCTGGTTTGAACAACAATAACCAGGGAAATAAACCCGGTTTATTGGTTGAAAAACCTGTCACCAAATTCATTCACGATCGCGGTATCGGAATGGGAAGTTTACACCCCGGAATGTTCCAAGCAAATAAATCTGAGGTCGGTTTTGAAGTTATTGAACGAATAGGAATGTTACCTCCAGCTAATATCGTACCGGGAACTTATCTATTAGAGGCGACTTATCTTAACCGAGAAACTGGAGAAAGTTATCCTATTGCCGTACAACCTCCGGTGCGGGTAGAAGTTGACCCCCAAGCACCAATATTACCAGCACCAGAATTAGATTTAGTGACACAGTTGCGCATGTGGGGTCAAAAATTACCTCTGGGAATAAAGGGTTTGGAAACTGTATTTGCGGAGGTGGCGCGAGTTAACCAATACGATCCAGTTCAGGATTATACTAAGCAAGCAGAACAAACTTTAACTTATCGTTTACAACAGGAACCAGATAATTTAGAGTTGCTCTATAGTTTAGCTTTGGCACAGGTTTTACAAAAAGATGCAGAGGGAGCGATCGCTACTTTGACTAGGATAACTGAGTTAGATTCTCAAAACCCCTTTGCTTATGCTTATTTGGCTTTTGTATATTTATACGAGCTTAATCCTGGGGCGGCGGAAATAGCTTTAAAGTCTGCTTTGGAAATTGACCCTTATCAACCAGAAATTAGGTCATTAAATGGCATTGCTGCTTTAATGCAAGGAAATTTACTTGGTGCTTGGCAGGATTTTCAAAGGTTAAAGTCCGATTAATCCCTATACTTTAATTGTAAATTTTTGTCAAGTTTTAATAGGTATTAAATCCCTTATATTGTTATCTAGTTTACCCTAATTTACTATAACTTGACAGTAACTGCAATAATTTGTTACATTCGTTTACATAAAGATTAATAAGTGTAAAGGAAAAAAAATTATGGTTATCTTAATTTCTGTATTACTAATCGGTTGGGTAGCAGCAGCAGTAATCGGAAGTCAAGCTTACTTCTTGGGTGAGCAAACAAAGCCTATCCACGAGCGCAACTGGAATTCTCAGGCGTTTGAGAATTTATCTGAATCCTTGACTGGCAATAGATTGGACTACAACAAGAGAGTCCCAGCCTATAGTATGGATGCCTACAGTAGTCAGGAGGTGGCCGTGAGAGTAAATTCTTAAGTGTAGATAGTGGCCATATCTTGTAAATAAGGGTTCTATTATTTACGTTTTCTCTTTTCTGAAAGCTTTTAACTATATTAATTATTTTCAGCTCTGACAGGTGAGTTCTGTCAGGGCTATTTTTTTTATATTGAAATATTATATTGAAATATTATTGTACGTTGTGAATTTTTTGTGTAACGGTCTAACCACAGAACGAAAAGCTGAAACAGCAAATAATAAATAAGTATGTCGAGAAAGTAATGTATATATTTAGTAATCAAGTATATTAGCTGTAACTGTTTTTTAATTAGAAAAAAATTAAGCGATCGCCCCTACAATTATTCAATACTAAATTAATAGAATTTCTGCAACATTTTCTGTTCTATCCTAGTTGTAGTTAATGGTGCGTTGCAAGGCACCCTACATAATTACTTTTATGAAACAATCCAGTAGGGTGCGTTAGACGGCTTAAATTTAGACTATGAAAGGGATTTAACAATCCGTCGTAACGCACCGTTGCATAAGTATCAGTCTAATAGTAGTTGATGGTGCGTTGCAACGCACCCTACATAATTACTAAACCTTCATAGCAACTTTCTCTCCAGTCTCAGCACTTGCTTCGGGTGTATCAGCTTCAGAAGGAGGTACCACTTGATAAAACTTAGGCAGATATTCAGACCAATTTGCCAAAATAGCCTTTGCCTTTTCACTACCAGTATTTTCAAGGTGCAACGAAATCAACTCTTGCAACTGTGCTTCACCTGCAGGAGTAGATACGCGCTGAATACTAACGATTTCATTATTCACCCTGGCTGGAAAATCACCCACTTCATCCAAGAAATAAGCAATTCCCCCAGTCATACCAGCGCCGACATTACGACCTGCTTTACCTAAACAAACAACCACACCACCAGTCATATACTCGCAAGCATGGTCGCCAGCACCTTCAATAACTGCTTTACCCATGGAATTTCTGACAGCAAAACGTTCTCCTGCTTGACCATTAGCAAACAAAATTCCACCAGTAGCACCATACAAACAAGTATTGCCAACAATTACATTTTCTGCTGGCTCGTAACCAATTTCTGCGGGTGGCTTAATAATAATTTCCCCACCGTGCATTCCTTTACCAACATAATCATTAGCTTCACCTTGCAATGTTAACTTCATTCCTGGCAAATTGAAAGCGCCAAAACTCTGACCAGCACTACCATTAAATGTGAGATTAATCTGTCCCTCAAAACCAGTATTACCGTAACGAGAAGCTATTGCTCCTGCTAACCTTGCTCCCACAGTCCGGTCAGTATTAACCAATTTCACTGTTTTGGTAACAGTTCCCTGATTGCGAATTGCTGCTTGAATTTCCCGGTCATCCAACAACACATCATCCAAAACAGGGCCGTTACTGTGTACAGTCTCATGGTTTAACCAGTCCCTGTCAGTGCGAGTATCTGGCAACTTCACCAAACAATCTAAATTTAACGCTGCTGTTTTAGTGAGCTGCACATCTTCCCGTGCTTTCAATAAGTCTGCACGACCCAATATTTCATTTAGAGAACGATAACCCAATTTTGCCAAAATTGTCCGTACTTCTTCCGCAATAAACCAGAAGAAATTAACCACATTTTCTGGCATTCCAGTAAAGCGCTTCCGCAGTTTCTCTTGCTGAGTTGCTACACCCACTGGGCAACTATTTGTATGACAAATTCTTGCCATGATGCAGCCTTCAGCAATCATGGCAATGGAGCCAAAACCAAATTGCTCTGCTCCCATCAAAGCAGCCATCACTACATCCCAACCAGTTTTGAGACCGCCATCAACCCGGAGCGTGACGCGATCGCGAAGTTGATTTTCCATCAACACTCGATGTACTTCAGTCAAACCTAATTCCCAAGGACTACCTGCGTGCTTAATTGAACTGAGAGGAGAAGCTCCCGTACCGCCATCGTGACCGGAAATTTGAATGACATCAGCATTAGCTTTTGCTACACCAGCAGCGATCGTACCAATACCAATTTCTGCTACCAGTTTCACTGAAACTCCAGCGTTGGGATTAATTTGGTGTAGATCGAAAATCAACTGCGCCAAATCTTCAATGGAGTAAATATCATGGTGGGGAGGCGGTGAAATCAGAGATACTCCTGGTTTAGAACGACGCAAGCTAGCAATATAAGCACTTACCTTTTTTCCAGGTAACTGACCGCCTTCGCCAGGTTTTGCTCCCTGAGCCATTTTAATTTCAATTTGTTTGGCATTCATCAAATATTCTGGAGTCACGCCAAACCGACCGGAAGCGACTTGCTTAATTGCAGAAGAAGCAGTATCTCCATTTCGTAATCCCTTGAGGTGGGGGAACAGAGGAGATAAACCTTGACCATCAACATCATCCAAAACTTTGAATCTTGTAGGATCTTCTCCACCTTCACCAGAGTTTGACTTACCATTAATTCGGTTCATGGCGATCGCCAAGGTTTCATGTGCTTCCCGTGACAATGCTCCCAGAGACATTCCCCCGGTGCAGAAGCGCTTCATTATTTCTGCTGCGGGTTCAACTTCCTCTATAGGTACAGAAGGGAAGTGGCTATTAAAATCTAACAAATCCCGCAAAGCTGTTATGGGTCGTTCTTGCAAAGATTTTCGGTAAACTTCATAGTGGTCGTAGCCTTCTTTTTCTGGTTGTTTACCATTACCATTACCTTTCTCAAAAGTAGCTACAGCTTTATGAAGTGCTTTCGCCATTTCTGGGCTATTCATGTGATATTCACCACCGGGGCGATATTGCACAAAGCCATAGTTTTCCAGTTTTTTAATATTTAGCTCTGGGAACGCTCGACTGTGGAAAGATATCACTTCTTGTGCTAATTCTGCTACCGTTAAACCACCCACGCGAGAAGTAGTTCCTCGGAAAGCAAGTTCTAATAAATCTCCACCGATACCGATAGCCTCAAAAATCTGCGCTCCTTGATAAGAAGACAACAAAGAGATTCCCATTTTAGACAGAATTTTGAGCAACCCTGCTTCTACTGCTTTTCGATAATTTTTCTGAGCTTCTTCAATCGTAATTTTGGTAATTTTACCCCGTTCCATTTGTTTTTGAACTGTGGAGCTAGACCACCAAGCACGCACGGATTCTAATGCTAAATAAGGATAAACTGCACTAGCTCCATAACCGATTAAACAAGCAAAATTATGGGTACTCCAACATTGGGCTGTTTCTACCACCAAAGATGTTTTCATCCGCAACCTTTCTTTGATTAAGTGGTGGTGAACTGCTCCTACTGCTAATAGAGGTGGAATATAGGCAAATTCTGCACTAATTCCTCCTTCAAATTTATCAGATAGAATAATTATTTCTTTACCATTCTTTACTGCTGTTGCTGCTTGTTCGCACAATTTATTTACTGCTGTTTCTAATCCTTCTGGTCCGTTAGCTACAGCAAATACAGTAGAGAGAGTTTCTACGGCAAATTCTGACTCTCGAATTTCTCTTAATTCTGCCTCGTTTAATACTGGTGATTGTACTTTTAATAACCTAGCATTTTCCGGGCTAATTTCCAATAAGTTACCACGCTTACCTAGCAGCATATTTAGTGACATTACCATTCCTTCCCGGAGAGGATCGATAGGTGGATTTGTCACTTGGGCAAACCTTTGTTTGAAATAGTCATATAGCAAATGAGGCCGTCCTGAAAGCACTGCCAGAGGAATATCATCCCCCATACAAAATGTTGGTTCTTTCCCCAGATTTGCCATATCGCTAATGACCATATCTAGGTCTTCTAAGCTATAGCCAAAAGCTGTTTGTAACCGGAGTAATGTTTGTGAATCCAATTGAGTGCTAGTTGCAAACTCTTGGGTTGCGATTTGCTTTCTTTGTTTTAACCATTCTCCAAATTGCTGTTGGGTACTAATGCGTTTTTTAATCTCCCAATTTTTGAGAATTTCATTAGTTGCTAAATCAACCGCAATCATTTGTCCTGGTCCGAGGCGACCTTTTTCGACTATTTCTGCGTCTGGTATTTCAACGACTCCAGCCTCAGAAGCTACGATAATTAAGTCATCATTTGTAATACAATAACGTGCTGGTCGCAAACCATTTCGGTCTAGAGCTGCTCCCACTTGTTTACCATCACTAAATACTAATAGTGCAGGTCCATCCCAGGCTTCTTGTAAACCACTGTAATATTCATAAAAATCAACAATTTCTGGATGATCTACTAAGTCTGGTTGATTTCTGTAAGCTTCCGGCACCATGATCATCAATGTCTCTAGTGGGGAACGTCCGGAACGTACTATTAGTTCCATTACGTTATCTAGGTTTGCCGAGTCACTGTTTGTAGCATCTACAAAAGGTTTTAATTCATTTAGTCGTTCTCCCCAAACTGATGAACTCAGGCTAGCTTCTCGTGCTTTCATCCAGTTTATATTTCCCAACAGAGTGTTAATTTCTCCATTGTGACCAAGCAACCGCATCGGTTGAGCTAGGGGCCATCGAGGCATAGTATTGGTGCTGAAGCGTCGATGATAAACTGCAAAGGAACTTTTGTAAGCTGGGTTTTTGAGGTCTGTATAGAATTCTCCCAATACTGCCGATCGAACCATACCTTTATAGACAATGGTTCTATTAGAGAAGGAACAAATATAAGCATCTATACCCCAAATAAAACCTTCTGCTTCTACATCCCGACCAATGGCACGACGTAATAAGTAAAGCGATCGCTCTAACTCATCACCAACTAATTTGTCTGAAGTTACAATAAGTTGTTCTATCTTGGGTTGATTTTCCCGTGCTTGTACTCCTAATACTTCTGAGCTGACTGGCACAACTCGCCAAGCAACTACTGTTAGACCTTCTGCAGTTATTGTTTTTTCAATTATCTGACGTGCTTGTGCTGCTTTGTCTTCTGTTCGGGGCAAAAATATCATTCCTACCCCACAGCTATTGGGATTTAATTCCCCATTTTCAGATAGTAACTCCCAAGGAATTTGAGTCATTAAACCTGCTCCATCCCCTGAGTCTTGGTCAGCACTACAGCCACCGCGATGTTCTAAGCAAGTTAGGGCGGGTAAAGCTTTTACAATAATTTCATGGCTCTTTTTTCCTGATGGGTGAGCAATGAAACCAACTCCACAGGCATCTCTTTCTTCAACTAGCCATCTTTGGCCGTTATAAGTTTCTTTATTTGCTTTGAGGTTTGTTTGTTTGGAGATTTCTTTGTTTTGAGAATATTTACTGATTTGACTCATATTTAATTTATCCATCATGTCTTACATTTCAGCTAGGGAAGTACCCTTGATCTAGAATTGTTCATCTCATCCTTCTGCTACTTGCTTGGGATATATAAACGACAACACAAGTTGAACTATTGAGGCAAAATTTAATTTTGTTTGAAGGTTGATGTTAGACCCAATCAAATTCCCCAATTTGTTCGTAAGATGTTAACCATAAAGGCATTGAGAATACTTGACAAAAATAGCAGGTTATGTATTAATTAAGGATGTTTGATTGAACGCCCCTAATAAAACCTGCAAAATAATTTATTTTGCTATTTCATCAATGATTTTAATGGTTATGTAATAATAATTGTGATACAAACAATACTCTACGCCCTCTTTTAATAACTTTGGTAAATTTGTATAATTTCACAAGGTTATCTACTCACTAGCCAATGTTTTCGGATAGTTTACATTTGCTAGTTTTTAGGTTACTAGTATATACAGGTTTTTACCTGATATCTCTAATTAATTTCTTACCTGGAAGTGTTTTTGATAGTTGCTTTTTTTGACTTACTAGTGTCTACACTATTTATTTATGTTTGTAACTAGTATTATTGGATTAGAGATTCATTTTTTAGGTTAGAGCATATTATCAAGTTGCAATATTTTTTAACTAAAAAATAATCTGATAATCTTTTGATGCATCATTAACATTACTTTACTTTTTTTGAGAATAATTTTTGTTACAAGACATAGGCTAAAATCTAATTTTTTGGGTGATGTTTTTAAACCTAGAGTGACAACATCCCAAAACCTTACTTGTTCTATCTGATTTTGATTTTTACTTGACTGCTAATTATTTTTTGTTGAATTTGGGATGTGTTATACCGTTTCACAGAAGTCAGAAGCTTGTCCTCGCGGAGGCGGGGGTCATAAGTTTGGTTTGATAGGCTAAAAACTTTGACAATACAACTGTTTCAGGCAATTATTTAATTGATATTTAAAGTTTGAAACTATTTGTGACATCCTTAAGGTGAATTGGTATTACTTAATTATAGTCCAGTGTTTATTTGAGCGAGTGGGCTTATATATTTTTTAATTTTTTCACTAGATTTAGATTTAGATTTTAGATTAAGTAACTGTTGAGGAGATTTCTGGACATAAATATCAATAAACCAGCTCTAAAATTTCAACTAAAATGGCCTTATAAATCAGAAGCAGTGTTATACAAACAATTTGGTACTTAACATAAAAAAATCAGCAAAGCTAATGCAGGCAGTGTTTTTCTATTAGCTGAGAGCTGATTGCTAATTACGACACATCTCTAAATCTCAGTATCAAGTTGGTTATTATACAGAAATAAATTTTATATCCAAAATTTATCCCTATGGAAAATTAATACTAAATAATGGTTGGGTTAGTTATTTTTACTTGGGAAGCTCAATATTATGAAGATTTGATATGTAATAACTAAAAAAGTAGCAATAGGGGATGACAAGAGCTAGGGTGACTTTGCTATGTTTGATATGGTATCTGATTTAACTTGATGAGATAAACAATTTGTCTTTAAGTCTGCACTTTGGTATTACCTAGTTGGAGTCTATACTATTAAATTGTTTTAGCTCCCTGAATGTATATCCAAAAATTCAGTCCTTCAGTTACAGAGACCAATGTAAAGTTACTATACTATTTACTTTTGGAGACGATCAAAAAATGGTACAAGTTAAAGATGTAGCTCAAACTCCTAAGTTGTCTATACCATACTCATTGACAGGACTAACCACTACAGAACGACCATGGGGATCGTTTACAGTTCTTGAAGAAGGACCTGGTTACAAAATTAAGCGCATAGAAGTAAAGCCTGGGCATCGTCTTAGCTTACAGATGCACTACCATCGTAGCGAGCATTGGATTGTAGTTTCAGGTACAGCAAAGGTGGTTTGTGGGGACACCGAAGAGGTTCTTCAAAATAATCAATCTACTTATGTTCCTCAGTGTACATCACATCGTTTAGAGAATCCTGGAGTAATACCATTAGTGTTGATTGAGGTACAAAATGGAGAGTACCTTGGAGAGGACGATATTGTCCGTTTTCAGGATGATTATGCCCGCACAAAGTCTAAGTCGTAAATGAATTAGCCAGAAATTTTTGTGAATGATTAATTTAACCAAAGCAGCATTCCAGGAGATTATTCGTCTCAAGTCCAAGTATAAAAACCCAAATGCCTTATTTCGTTTAAAAGTTAAATCTGGTGGTTGCTGTAGTCTTTGTTACATTATGGAGTTTAGCGAAGATATTTCACCTGAAGATCAAATTTATGACCAAGGTATGGTTAAAGTGGTAGTTGATTCTCAGCACCTCAGTTATCTTAATGGCCTAACCTTAGATTATTCTGAGGATTTAATGGGCGGAGGTTTTCGATTTAACAATCCTAATGCTAAAGTTGGCTGTGGGTGTGGCAATTCTTTTTCAGTATAAAAAAGTTGACAAAAGCATCTAACTAATTTAAAATAAAAGATTGTTTGTAAAGTTTTTTGGGAGAATGGGGTGAAATCGAGAATACAGTATCTTTAATCTTAATCCCAGAAAAAAATCGGCCGTTGTACCAAAGGCCCAGTCGGTGCAACGGTACTTTGTTCAAAACAACAAAAATCAGCCATTACATTGGCTTTCTAGTTAAATAATTTAGTTCTTAAAAATTATTGAGTTATTTGACTTTATTTGAGAACATACCACTTAGTTATTCTGGATTAAGCATCTAGAAATGTTAAGACTAATATGGTATTTCAGTTCTTCAAGTAGTGCATAAAATCTAAAAAAGATTAATTCACCTATTTCCTATTTTATAGATAGAATTAGTGAAAAAAAACTCCTAAATTAAGTTCACAGACTCACTGAATAAGTATCCCATAAAACACAACTACAAGAAAAACTGTTACTCATGCCCACAATTCAACAACTGATTCGTTCAGCTCGTCAAGAAACTCTGAAGAAGACTAAATCTCCGGCTCTCAAAAGTTGCCCTCAACGTCGTGGAGTTTGTACGAGAGTTTACACTACTACACCTAAAAAGCCTAACTCAGCTCTCCGTAAGGTGGCTAGGGTACGCCTAACTTCAGGTTTTGAAGTGACAGCTTATATTCCTGGTATTGGTCATAACCTACAGGAACACTCTGTAGTTATGATTAGAGGTGGTAGGGTGAAAGACCTACCAGGTGTGAGATATCACATTATCCGTGGGACACTAGACACGGCAGGAGTCAAAGACCGCAAACAAAGTCGTTCCAAATATGGGGCGAAAAAGCCTAAAGCCTAAATTATGAAAATGCAAAGTTCAATAACATTAAAATTACATCTATAAGAGATTAGTTATAAATATTGAATCTTGCATATATTCAGTTAATTATCAATTATTTACAGTTTATTGGTTGTCATATGTCTCGTCGTAGAGTTGTTCAAAAACGTCCCGTTACCCCAGACCCAACATATAATAGTAGGTTGGTGAGCATGATCGTGCGACGCATTATGCATCATGGGAAGAAGTCTGTTGCCTTTAAGATTGTCTATGATGCGTTTAAAACAATAGAGGAAAGAACAGGTTCAGACCCACTAGAATTATTTGAAAAAGCAGTTAGAAATGTTACTCCACTGGTAGAGGTTAAAGCCCGTCGTGTGGGTGGTGCAACTTACCAGGTTCCTATGGAAGTACGCTCAGAGCGTGGGACTACACTGGCTCTACGTTGGTTAGTGCAATATTCTAGAGCTAGAGGAGGAAAAACAATGGCTATGAAATTGGCTAATGAGTTGATGGATGCAGCTAACGAAACTGGTAGTGCAATTCGTAAGCGAGAAGAAACTCACAGAATGGCAGAGGCGAATAAGGCTTTTGCTCACTATCGTTATTAGAGTGGAGAATAGCAGCTCTTTTACCTAAAGTATAAAATATTAATTAAAGAGTAAAAATCTGTAGCACATATTTAAGGAGGTAACTGTGGCACGTACTATACCGCTTGAGCTTGTGCGGAATATCGGTATTGCAGCTCACATTGATGCGGGAAAAACAACAACAACCGAACGAATCCTATTTTATTCCGGTATAGTACATAAAATGGGAGAAGTCCACGAGGGGACCGCAGTTACTGACTGGATGGCTCAAGAACGGGAACGCGGAATTACGATTACTGCGGCTGCTATTAGTACAAAGTGGTTAGACCATCAGATTAATATTATTGATACTCCTGGACACGTGGACTTCACAATAGAAGTAGAACGTTCCATGAGAGTTTTGGATGGAATTATTGCTGTGTTCTGTTCAGTGGGTGGGGTACAGCCTCAGTCAGAAACTGTCTGGCGTCAAGCAGATCGCTATAAGGTGCCTCGTATGGCCTTTGTGAACAAGATGGACAGGACAGGGGCAAGTTTTTTCAAAGTTTATCAGCAAATTTGCGATCGCCTCCGAGCTAATGCCGTCCCGATCCAGATTCCTATAGGGAGTGAAAATAACTTTCGGGGAATCGTCGATTTGGTGGGAATGAAAGCTTTCATCTATACTAACGATTTAGGCACAGATATTCAGGAAACAGAAATTCCAGCAGATGTGCAAGAATTAGCACAGGAATATCGCTTAAAACTTATAGAGTCTGTAGCAGAAACAAATGATGCTCTGACAGAGAAGTATTTAGAAGGCGAAGAATTTACAGAGCAAGAGGTGATTCTGGCTCTCCGTCAAGCTACTATTGCAGGTACACTTGTACCTGTACTCTGTGGATCTGCTTTTAAAAACAAGGGCGTTCAACGTTTGTTGGATGCAGTTGTAAATTATTTGCCAGCCCCTACGGAAGTTCCACCCATCCAAGGAACACTTCCGAATGGTGAATTGGCAAGTAGAAATTCTGATGATGAAGCACCTCTGGCGGCTCTGGCATTCAAAATTATGTCAGATCCTTTTGGTCGTCTAACCTTCCTGCGGGTCTATTCTGGGGTACTTTCTAAAGGTAGTTATATTTTAAATTCTACCAAAAGTAAAAAAGAGCGGATATCTCGTCTGATTGTGATGAAGGCTGATGACAGGATAGAAGTAGATGAACTTCGTGCTGGAGATTTAGGAGCTGCTTTAGGTTTGAAAGATACTTTGACAGGGGACACTATTTGTGATGAAAGTTCTCCAATAATTTTAGAGTCTTTATACATTCCTGAACCAGTAATTTCTGTGGCAGTTGAACCAAAAACCAAACAAGATATGGAAAAACTGTCTAAAGCACTTCAGGCTTTGTCGGAGGAAGACCCCACATTCCGGGTTAGTGTTGATCCAGAAACTAACCAGACAGTTATTGCGGGTATGGGTGAGCTTCATCTAGAAATCTTAGTAGACCGGATGCTGCGAGAATATAAGGTGGAAGCTAACGTAGGTCAACCACAGGTAGCTTACCGAGAAACTATTCGCAAATCAATTGAGGCAGAAGGTAAATTTATCCGTCAAAGCGGTGGAAAAGGTCAGTATGGCCATGTTGTCATACAACTCGAACCAGGAGACCAAGGCAGTGGCTTTGAGTTTGTCTCCAAGATTGTAGGGGGTACAGTGCCCAAAGAGTACATTAGTCCGGCTGAACAAGGAATGAAAGAAGCTTGTGAAGCAGGAGTTTTGGCTGGTTATCCACTAATTGATGTCAAGGCAACTCTTATAGATGGATCTTACCATGATGTGGATTCTTCGGAAATGGCCTTTAAAATCGCTGGTTCTATGGCCATAAAAGAGGGTGTTACCAAGGCTTCACCTGTCTTATTAGAGCCGATGATGAAAGTTGAGGTAGAAGTACCTGAAGATTTCATTGGTAATGTGATTGGCGATCTTAATTCCAGAAGAGGTCATATAGAAGGTCAAGGTATGGAAGAAGGTATTGCTAAAGTAACGGCAAAAGTGCCACTGGCAGAAATGTTTGGTTATGCCACAGATATTAGATCAAAAACTCAAGGCCGTGGTATCTTCTCGATGGAGTTTAGTCAATATGAGGAAGTGCCTCGTAGTGTGGCCGAAACCATAATTGCTAGGAGTAAAGGAAATGCCTAGTTGGTATTGGCCTTATTAGGTTAATTGGTTTAAAGTTTTATTTGGTAGTTGAATGAAGTTTGACAGCAAAATGTCAAAATGAAAAAACTGACCACAAACTTCTAAAAGTGAGTCAAGGCTCACAAATGACTTGTAAAAACAGACAAATGTTAAAGTCAACCACCTACAAAGATTAGGTAAGCGGATACACAGAGTTTTCAAAATTTATTTATTATGAATCAGTGGATTCGTTCCCTAATCTAAGGGAGGCGGAATTAAAAAAGGAACAAAGGAACAGATAATTAATGGCACGCGCAAAATTTGAAAGAAATAAACCCCACGTCAATATTGGAACTATTGGCCACGTTGACCATGGCAAAACAACCTTGACTGCTGCAATTACAATGAGTCTAGCAGCACAGGGGAAAGCAAAGGCAAGGAACTATGCGGATATTGATGCAGCTCCAGAAGAGAAAGCACGGGGTATTACAATTAATACTGCTCATGTAGAGTATGAAACAGAAGGGCGTCACTATGCGCACGTTGATTGCCCTGGCCACGCTGACTATGTAAAGAACATGATTACAGGGGCAGCTCAAATGGACGGTGGAATTCTAGTAGTTTCTGCCGCTGATGGTCCAATGCCTCAAACTCGTGAGCATATTCTATTGGCCAAACAGGTAGGGGTTCCTAATATTGTTGTTTTCCTCAATAAGCAAGATATGGTGGACGATGAGGAACTTTTGGAACTGGTGGAACTGGAAGTTCGGGAACTTTTAAGTGACTATGATTTTGATGGTGATAATATTCCTATCGTTGCAGGTTCTGCTTTACAGGCAGTAGAAGCACTAACAGCTAACCCAGGTATAGGAAAGGGTGAAAATGAGTGGGTAGATAAAATTCTCGGTCTGATGGATGAAGTTGATGGGTATATTCCTACACCAGAACGCGATGTTGACAAACCATTCCTGATGGCGGTTGAGGACGTATTCTCTATTACTGGTCGTGGTACAGTAGCTACAGGCAGGATTGAACGTGGCAAGGTAAAAGTAGGTGAAACAGTAGAATTGGTAGGAATTAAAGACACTCGTAGCACTACTGTGACAGGTGTGGAAATGTTCCAGAAAATTCTTGATGAAGGAATGGCAGGTGATAATGTAGGACTACTGCTGCGTGGTTTGCAAAAAACTGATATTCAGCGTGGGATGGTAATTGCTAAACCAGGGTCAATTACCCCTCACAATAAGTTTGAATCGGAAGTATATGTTCTGAAAAAAGAGGAAGGAGGTCGTCACACACCTTTTTTCCCTAACTATCGCCCTCAATTCTACATCCGGACAACAGATGTAACTGGTGCTATTGAGTCTTTTACTGCTGATGATGGTAGTGCGGCTGAAATGGTTATGCCTGGCGATCGGATCAAAATGACAGTCCAACTAATTTGCCCAGTTGCAATTGAGCAAGGTATGCGTTTTGCAATTCGTGAAGGTGGTCGTACCATTGGTGCTGGTGTTGTTTCTAAGATTCTAGAGTAGAACAACTCTTTTCAAAGGTAGGTGGCAGAAAGGTTTTGGCTCCCAACAAAAACTTTTCTGCTGTCCTACTGAATTTGATATTTTGATAGAATAATAATTTCACCACTTTCAGGTGGAATGTAAGAATTTCGTTAATTTAATGCTCTTGTTATTTATGGTTGGTATGATCTTAGATTTAAACAACCATTCAATTAAACAAGAGCAAAAAAGCTGAACCTAGAAAACTAAAGAGAAATGGCAACAATTCAACAGCAAAAAATTCGGATTCGTCTCAAAGCATTTGACCGCCGCTTATTAGATACATCTTGCGAGAAAATTGTAGATACTGCAAATAGGACAGGAGCAACAGCGATTGGCCCTATACCATTGCCGACTAAGCGACGTATTTATTGTCTCCTGCGATCGCCTCACGTTGATAAAGATTCACGAGAACATTTTGAAACTCGGACTCATCGTAGAATTATAGATATCTATCAACCTTCATCAAAAACCATTGATGCACTAATGAAGCTTGACTTACCTGCAGGGGTGGATATTGAAGTGAAACTCTAAAAAATTGATGGGCATGGGTAAGTCAAGAATCTAAATTTATTTTCAAAACCCAATGCCCAATTATCCCAAAAAATTTCCAAAAAGATTAATTTACAGGCAGCTAAGAGTAGAAAAATCAGCTAAAGTATAAGAAGCGCAAGTAACAAAATTCAATAATGTCAAATGGCATCTTCTTCTGTAGCTGTTCGAGAACTTCCCCTATTTCCACTCCCAGAACTTGTATTATTTCCTGGGAGACCCCTACCACTTCATATATTTGAATTTCGCTATAGAATTATGATGAATACGATTCTAGAAAGCGATCATAAATTTGGAGTTTTGATGTGGGACCCAAATCAAAATCAATTTGTCGCAACTGGGTGCTGTGCTGAGATTATACATTGCCAGCGCCTACCTGATGACCGGATGAAGATTTTAACATTAGGTCAACAACGATTTAGGATTTTAGATACAGTTAGAGAAAAACCTTATCTAGTTGGTTTAGTGGAATGGATAGAAGATAATCCTCCAGAAAAGGATCTGAGAGATTTAGCAAGTAATGTTGAAGCTTTGCTTAGAGATGTAGTACATCTTTCTGGGAAGCTCATGGATCAACCTATAGACTTACCAGAAGATATCCCTGAATTACCCACAGAATTATCTTATTGGGTAGCAAGTAATTTATATGGTGTTGCTACTGAACAAC
>JASJEE010000110.1 GCA_030064835.1 Microcoleaceae cyanobacterium MO_207.B10
GCATTGCCAATTAAGTTATAGAGTATTTGTTGGAGACGGTTTTCATCAGCAGATACAGGGGGTAGGTTTGTAGGGATAGCATCTACTAACTGGAGTTCTTTATTTTTGCTAACTAATACTTGATTGAGAGTAACTACTGCTTTGACAACTCCCCTAACATCAATAGCTCTAATTTGTAATTCTAGGGTATGGTTTCTGATTTTAGAAAAGTCGAGAATGTCATTCACAAGATTAGAGAGACGACGAGCGCTAGAAACTATCATAGTTAAGTTAGAGGTGGTTACGGGGTCTAACGATCGGGTGTTTCCTTCTAAGAGAAATTCCCCAATACCGATAATTCCGTTGAGTGGGGTGCGCAGTTCATGGGAAGTATTGGCTAGAAATTCGTCTTTGAGACGATCGAGTTGTTCAAGTTGTTCATTTTTCCCTTCTAGTTTCTGAAATGAGTTTTTCAGTTGGTTTGCCATCTGGTTAAAAGAATTGGCAAGTTCTCCCACCTCATCACTGCGATGAATATTAAGTTGATTTTCCCATTTTCCTTCAGCTATTTCTTTAGCAGCGGAATTAAGTTGTAAAATTGGTTGAGTAATCCAGTTAGTGGTTACTATTCCTACTAATATAGCTACACTCAGAGCAGTAACACTTAATAAAATAGTGGTTCTGGTGTTGGCATCTACTTTTGCCATAAAGTCATTTTCAGGAACGACGACAACCACTAACCAATCAATACCTCGTTCATCTTTAACTGGCGTAATGCTAGCATAGTACCACTCTTCATTAATGGAAAAATTGAGTTGTTTGGTGCTATTAACTTTTTCTAAACTACCAAAAGTTTTTTGTAGATAGGTTGCGGTAGCACTCACTATATTATTAACACTATCAATAGCATGCAAGCGTTCTATTTTTTGCTTTCCATCGACTTCACTAACCACAAAAGGTTCAAGAATCTGGGAACTAGCAACTAAATTTCCCGATCGCTCCATGATAAAGCTTTTGCCATTAGGACTAATCTCTAAGTTTTTGAGAAATTCTGTAATTCTGGTTAAGCTTGTCTGATTTGCTAAAACCCCGATTAACTCGCCAGTTGAATTAAAAATGGGTCTGACAGCGGATATATCCAAAGATGTGTTGGAGCGGGAGAAAGCAGGATAAATGGAACTCCATGTGGGTTGACGAAGTTGTTTTGCCATTTGATACCAGGGACGAATGCGGGGATCATACTCTTTAACTTTTACAAATTTCCTGGCATTGCCATTATTGTCTAGCTGATAAATTTCACGGACTGGTTGAGTAGCTTTAGTACGAACTCTGAAAATAATTTCACCGTTATCAGGATTAAGTTCAACCCCGATAAACTCTCCCTGTTCGTTACCGAAAAAAAGATCGCTTTCCAAATTTCCTTCTTTGATAATCTGCCAAAAATAGAGTCGCATTGCCCCAAAATTGTAGACATCTAAATTGCCACTTTCAATAGCATCATTGGTTACTCTTAGCACTTGATAGGATTTGTCTAGATAATCTAAAACGTGTTGCTGAATACGAGTGCTAATTTCCTTGGTTAACCTATTTCCAAGGGTCTCAACTGATTCACGTCCATTGATAAAAGAAAAATATCCCACTAATCCCACTGCACTAACTATTTGCAGAACAAAGGGAACAATTAGGATGGTTTTTAGGGGAAGTTTACTAAACATTTTGTCGAGATCAGGAGATAGAAGTTTAAATACCATGAGCTTAGAAGTTATTTCTAATATACCTCTGGCCAGAAAACTGATAATACATCATACAAGTTTCAAAATATTCCTACAAGGCACTAGATTATTAGGGTTAGAGAACTCAGGTATCAGGAAGTACAGAATTATTAGAGTCAAACAGCCTCATAATTCCATCAGATGTAGTTTAGATGCAAAAACCTTATCTTTCTCTAAAGTTTAGTTGAATTTCTCAATCCAAAATCTTCCCTGTTTTTTTTGAATTGATCCTGGGGATAGGTTACGTTGACACTTAGTTTCATCTAACTTACAACTATCCTTATCTTAAGTAATTATACTGAAAAAATCTTGAAAATTTCCACCTCATAGACATAGACTAAGCTTGTACGCATCTAACTTGCTAGTTTTGACTGACGCGGAGACGCGGAGATACGGAGACGGGGAGAGGATAATGGGACTGGTTTCTCTGTTTTTTAGGATATGCAATTTCAATCTGTCTAAGCTTAGGAACGATGTCTTAAGGAAATTCGAGCAAATTTAGTTATTTTTGACAAAGATAGATAAATGTGATATTTAAAAAATTTTATATATACTCTCACCCTAATGATTGACTTTTGACTTTTAATTTATAGCTTTTGACTTTTAGAGCCTCATAACCTTTAAAAAAATTGATCTTTAGCATTAATCCCAGGAAAGTCTATGTAAGAATGCTTATTAGTTTTGCCTACTTAGTTAAAAATTATTAAAGTAACCATAAATTATGGAACCACTTTATCAATATGCTTGGCTGATACCAGGATTGCCCCTACTGGGAGCAATGCTAGTTGGCCTTGGCCTAATATCATATAGTCAAGCCATCAGTAATTTGCGACAGAGAGTGGCCGTATTTATCCTCTCTCTGTTAGGAACCTCAATGGTTCTCTCCTTTGCCTTGCTCTGGAGTCAAATTAATGGCCATGAAATCTATACCCAAATGTTTGAGTGGGCAGCAGCGGGTGACTTTAAGCTCAGTATGGGCTACACCATCGACCATCTCACTGCCCTAATGTTAGTCATCGTCACCACCGTTGCCTTCCTGGTAATGGTATACACCGATGGCTACATGGCTCACGACCCTGGGTATGTCAGATTCTACGCTTACTTGAGCTTGTTTAGCTTCTCAATGTTGGGCCTAGTTCTCTCTCCAAACTTGGTTCAGATTTATATCTTTTGGGAACTGGTGGGTGTATCTTCCTACCTGCTAATTGGTTTTTGGTATGACCGCAAAGCAGCAGCCGATGCTTGCCAAAAAGCCTTTGTTGTTAACCGTGTGGGTGACTTTGGCTTGCTACTGGGGATGCTCGGAATTTACTGGGCCACAGGTAGCTTTGAATTTGAGGTGATGGGTGTTCGCTTGGAGCAGCTTGTAGAGACAGGTTCTCTGAGTGTTGGTTTAGCTACTCTTTTTGGTGTTTTGGTATTCTTGGGACCTGTAGCCAAGTCAGCCCAATTCCCACTACATACCTGGCTGCCAGATGCCATGGAAGGACCCACACCTATCTCAGCCCTAATCCACGCAGCAACGATGGTAGCTGCTGGAGTGTTTCTAATTGCGCGGATGTATCCAGTCTTGGAACATCTACCAGTGGTGATGAATATTATTGCCTGGACAGGAGCCTTCACGGCTTTTCTGGGGGCAACGATCGCTATTACCCAAAACGATATTAAAAAAGGTCTGGCTTATTCCACTATCTCCCAGTTGGGCTACATGGTAATGGCAATGGGCGTTGGTGCTTATAGTGCCGGATTATTTCACCTAATGACTCACGCTTATTTCAAAGCCATGCTGTTCCTGTGTTCTGGTTCAGTGATTCATGGTATGGAAGCAGTAGTTGGTCATAATCCAGTTTTGGCTCAAGATATGCGGTTAATGGGCGGACTGCGGAAATATATGCCTGTTACCTCTGCTTGCTTTTTAATTGGTACTCTGGCAATTTGTGGTATCCCTCCTTTTGCGGGTTTCTGGTCAAAGGATGAAATTCTCGGCAGTGCTTTTGGAGTTAATCCCGCTTTATGGTTTGTCGGTTGGGCAACTGCTGGAATGACTGCTTTTTATATGTTCCGGATGTATTTCTCTACTTTTGAGGGAGAGTTCCGGGGTAACAATCACGAAATTAAAGAGCAGTTACTCTATGCAAATGCTACTCCGGCAGTAGCTTTTGGCCCTGGGGCAATGGACCCGAATGAACTAGAACATGGCCATGATGACCATGACCACGGTCATCATAGTGATTCTCCCCATGAGTCTCCGATTACTATGACTTTACCATTGATGGTTTTAGCGATTCCTTCGATGATTATTGGTTTTTTGGGAACGCCGTTTGCTAATTACTTTGAGCAGTTTATCTATGCACCAGGGGAATCTTTGGCAGAAGTGCTCGAAGAGTTGGCTGAGTTTGACCTGACTGAATTTTTGATTATGGCAGGTAACTCTGTGGGTATTGCTTTGATTGGTATTACCTTTGCTTCGCTGATGTACTTGAGTCGTAAAATTGACCCTGGTGCGATCGCGCAACAAATTAAACCTCTTTACAACTTCTCTCTCAACAAATGGTATCTAGACGATATCAATAATTTTCTTTTTGTTAAAGGAAGTCGTCGTTTAGCACGCCAAGTTTTGGAAGTAGATTACAAAGTGGTTGATGGAGCTGTTAATTTAACAGGTTTTATTACCCTCTTGAGTGGGGAAGGTTTGAAATACTTAGAAAATGGTCGCGCTCAATTTTATGCCCTAATAGTATTCGTAGCGGTTTTGGGCTTAGTTGTTTTCTCTGGTATTTAGTCAGTTATCAGTTATCAGTTATCAGAGGTTTTCTTAGTGGTATTTAATTGTGTCGGTAAGATTCCAAAATAATCCCCCCCAACCCCCCTCTGAAAGGGGGAGATATAAAAAATCTCCCTTTCAAATTGGGGAAATACAATAAAGTCTTCCTTTCTAAAATGGGGAAATATAAAAAGTCTCCCTTTCAAAGTGGGGAAACGCAAAAAGTCCCCCTTTCAAAGGGGGATTTAGGGGTATTAAAATGCTATATAACTTCTGACTGATAGCTGATTATCACAAACCGTCAAACTAAATTCAACAGGAATAGAAACAAAAGAAGTCATACTAAAGTTTTCCTCATTACTCAAAATTAAGTTGCTTCAAGACTTGAGTGCTCAGAACTTTACAAAATTTTCAAAGTGAGAATTAAATATCTATGGCTAATTTTCCTTGGCTAACAACAATTATCCTATTTCCAATACTGGCATCGTTGCTGATTCCGATTATTCCGGATAAAGATGGTAAAACGGTGAGGTGGTATGCCTTAATTATTGGATTAATTGATTTTGCGATTATCACTACTGCTTTTTGCACAGGTTACGATACTAATAACCCAGACCTCCAACTGGTGGAAAGTTACGCTTGGGTTCCACAATTAGACTTAAATTGGTCAGTGGGAGCAGATGGTTTATCCATGCCACTGATTATTCTGACTGGTTTTATCACTACCCTGGCAATTATGGCAGCGTGGCCTGTAACTTTTAAGCCAAAGCTGTTTTATTTCTTGATGTTGTTAATGTACGGCGGTCAAATTGCTGTCTTTGCTGTGCAGGATATGTTGCTGTTTTTCCTAGTTTGGGAATTAGAATTAGTGCCTGTTTACCTAATTCTCTCAATCTGGGGTGGTAAAAAGCGGTTGTATGCAGCAACTAAGTTTATTCTTTATACCGCAGGTGGTTCGCTGTTTATTTTGATAGCTGCCTTAACAATGGCGTTTTATGGCGATACTGTTACGTTTGATATGAGGGCGGTTGCTGCAAAAGATTACGCTCTGAATTTGCAACTGTTGTTATATGGAGCGTTTTTAATTGCATACGCCGTGAAGTTACCAATTTTCCCATTACACACTTGGTTGCCAGATGCTCACGGGGAAGCAACAGCACCTGCTCATATGTTGCTGGCAGGAATTCTGTTGAAAATGGGTGGTTATGCACTGTTGCGGATGAATGCGGGAATGTTGCCTGATGCTCACTCAGTATTTGCTCCTATATTAGTAATTTTGGGGGTTGTAAATATTGTTTATGCTGCTTTGACTTCGTTTGCTCAACGAAACCTAAAACGGAAAATTGCTTACTCTTCGATTTCTCACATGGGATTTGTGTTAATTGGTATGGCTTCTTTTACCGATATTGGTATGAGTGGAGCTGTGCTGCAAATGATTTCCCACGGTTTGATTGGAGCAAGTTTGTTCTTCTTGGTGGGAGCTACTTATGACCGTACCCATACTTTAATATTGGATGAAATGGGCGGTGTCGGTAAGAAGATGAAGAAGGTGTTCGCAATGTGGACAACTTGTTCGATGGCTTCCTTAGCTTTGCCGGGAATGAGTGGATTTGTGGCAGAGGTGATGATATTTATTGGTTTTGCCACCAGTGATGCTTATAACTCGACGTTCAAGGTGTTGGTAATATTCTTGGCAGCAGTGGGAGTGATTTTGACTCCGATTTATCTGTTGTCAATGTTGCGGGAGATTTTGTACGGTCCTGAGAATAAGGAGTTGGTAGAAAACGAAGTTCTCACGGATGCGGAACCACGCGAAGTGTTTATTATCGGTTGTCTGTTGGTGCCAATTATCGGGATAGGTTTGTATCCTAAGATTGTGACTCAGATTTATGATGCGACAACTGTGCAGTTAACGGCGCGGTTACGAGATTCAGTACCGATGTTAATGGAGTCTGAGAAGGTTGCATTAACAGATGGGAGTGAGTCGCTGATGCGTGCGCCTGCGATTAAGTAGTGTTGCAGTTATTTGAACCTGTAGGGACGTTCCATGGAACGTCCCTACATTTTTTTTTCGATACAATTTATATCTCGTAGGGGTTTGGTCTCCAAACCCTCGACCAAACGATGAGGCGATCGCCAGGGATTAAGTAGAGCTGACGACTCATAGCAAAATGCTTATATTTTGTTTGTATTTCCTAGTCATATTTTGTATTGCCATTGTCGAAATTAGATAAAATGAAATTGCCAAATGGAGAAGAAGTAAAAAAAGAGCAAATAAATGAAAAATTACTAACATATATTTTAGCAGAAAATCATAAAGATGGCAAACATAAAGCTCGTTTATTTAGATCAAAACTAGGGATTACTTTAGAAAACAAATAAATTTTAATAGAGGCTTTAATTCAAGTAGCTCAGGAGCAAGATTTTTCTGCAACCGAAAATAGTAAATACGGGCAAAAATATGTCATTGATTTTGAATTAGTTACTCCCCAGGGTTCATCAAAAATTAGAAGTGCTTGGATTGTCCGTAACAATGAAAATTATCCACGTTTAACGACAGTTTATCCAATTGATTAATGGAGGTAAAACCTATGATTGAAATAAAATTACATGATACTGTGGCTTTAACAGAAAATATGAAAATCAAACAATTTATGACCGATAGAGAAGTAATATTACCTAGAGGTCAAGTAGGAACTGTGGTAGAAATTTACGATGAAGGAAAAGCTTTTGAGGTAGAATTTGCTAATAAAAATGGGCAAACTTACGCATTGATATCCCTCGAACTTGAAAAACTAATGTTGCTGCATATAGACTGTTCCAATCTAACGTTTTGAATGACATAAATATCTATTACCTGTGATATCAAATTCTTGTTTGTATGATTTTAGATTGTTCTGAATTTTGCATTAGTTTTTTTCTCAACCCCCTTTTCAATATGGGGGTTTTATTGTGTTTTAGTGATATCGGTTTGGATAAATATGACGCTCTTCAAAGCGACTTAATTCCCAAAGTGGTATTAGAGCTTTTTTTGCAGCATTAAGTTGGGTTTGAGAGTAGTGAAGGTTTCCTTCCTCTAGAATCCAAATAAACGTGCGAGATATTAAATCAGCATTGTGAGAATCTTCATATTCGGATGCCTTGATTCTTTCTACCTGTTGGTATAGAAAATTTACAGCATGTTCAAAATTCCAATTTTGCTCATACCTTGAATATTCTTTTCCTTTCTTTCTGAAATAATGATACTCAATATTACCTAGTTTTCCTCTAATGTAATCCATTCCCGGTATATTGGAATCGGTACTCTTGATTAAATCAGTAAAACTTTTATAGTACGGGTACAAAAGTGAAGCTTCAAAGGTACTTAAATGAATTGATTCCTGAATTTCTCGAAGATAAGGTACTAAGTAACTATGTTCATCAATTTCTTGAATTGGAATCTTTTTATTTTCTGTATTATCTATGGTGTCTTCTAATTTACACCTATAATTAAAATTTTTTCCTGAATAGTAATCAATAACTTTGGGAATAAACTCTTCTAGTAACCATTTTTTAGTATAGGTAGCAGTCCAGGTTCCTCTAGAGCCTACATCTTGTTGCCATGAACCATAATGGTTTTCCATAAATTCTAACCTAAATTCACTAGGCATATAGATTAGATTAACCTCATCTTCTGATAATAAATTGTTGTAGTTTGTCGTAAGTTTAGGGAAAATCAAAACATGGGGGAAAACACTTTTTTTATTACTAACTTTAATATAGGATTGACGCTCAAAAATATGCCAATCTGAGTCTCCTTCATCATAGTCAAACTCTTCAGAAAATTGAACCATTAATTCCCAAAGCTCCTGACTAACAGAACAAAGGTTAAACCCCAGACCTTCATAAGAATCAACAGGCTCAAATTCCCATGTTTCGAGGCTATTTTCAGCTTCGATAATTATGCTTTTATATTCTGACAAAATTTCATCAAAAATATCGCATAAATCTTGAGTTTCTGCCGCTGATAAAATTACTGTTGTTCTGCCTAAACTGGCTTCAAAATAATTATCTTCTATTTGTCTCAAAAAGTGACGAGTTCCCCATTGGGGCTTTGTATTTAATCCTGTCATTAAGTTACCAAGTATCTCTTTATGAGTTAAAGAAATTGTTGAACCTCTTAAAATTATGCTACTAAACTCTATTGTACAATCACCCTCATCAAATGCTATTGGCAAATTACATTCTATTGCTACTTTATCTTTAACAACCCTTAAGTAGTTTTTTCCTTTAGTAGTAGAAGGTTCAAAGTCACCTTTATCTAAAATATCTTGTATATCTGGATGTCGTTGTAAAGCTTTTTCTAGAGATACATATTGACTATGAGTTAAGTCATTCGCAGTATTTTCATTAAATTGTTTTACAATTTCAAAATTTAGTTTTTCGTAAAAGTCTAATACTGTTTTTTTATCTTTAAGTTCATCAGTAGTAATATCAAATACAAGTTCATCCTTACGGTGGCGATGTCGCTTGAAAACTTTCACTTGATAGCAATTAGTTATTACTAAAAAAACAGACTTAAGATGCTCGCCATAATATTTAGCTTGTTTGATATGTGGTTCTAAATTTTCTTTAGGCTTTTTTGCTTCAACAATAATCAATGAGGTATCAGCATTCTGTTTTTCTTGGTTATCTGTTGAAAAATAGACATGATCTGCTTCTGGATCTCTACCTTTTTTTTTTCCTGGTTTATAAGCTTTGATAGGATATTTCCCTCGACGATTATTTTCTGGATAACCTAATAGTTTAAAGAAGGGTAAGACAAATTTAGTTTCAACATCATCTTCATTTTTCAGAAGTTCTGGATTGAAATTATTTATCCACTCAACTAATAAGTTGATTTGATGATGATTTGACATATTTTTTTTAATAAATTTATTTGAAGATGTTTTTGTTCAGCTATTTTAGCATAACATATCTAATAAATAATAATTGATATTTTTTTTTAGAGCGGTTAATAAAGTAGAGGTAACAATGTTATCCTATTTGGAGAACTTTTATTATCTCAAGTCTGAGCGATCGCTAATAAAACTTATAATTAAATTAAATTATATTATATTATATTATCTTCCATCCAGTAAATAACAATATGACCTATACTTCATCCAAACAACTTAGCTTTGAAGAATTTATTACCCAATACGCCGATAATACTCGCTATCAACTAATTGACGGAGAATTAAGAGACAGGTCACCCACCGGCCCTCACGAAGCTGTTGCTGGCAGTCTTGCTGGTAGAATTTATCTCGAAATTTTTCGTAATAATTTTAACTGGTTAATTCCTAAAAATTGTCTCATCAAACCTCTATATTCTGAAGCTACAGCACTACGACCGGATGTGATTGTATTGGATAAATCTGAACTAACTCAAGAGCCTCTTTGGCAAAAAAAACTGTAATTTGTAACGGCAATACAATTAAACTTGTTGCGGAAGTTTTTAGTACAAATTGGCAAGATGATTATGCCATAAAAGTAGAGGAATATGCTTTTTTAAATATTCCAGAATATTGGATAGTCGATTTTCGGGGCTTGGGGGGTTTACAATTTATCGGCAATCCTAAACAACCAACTTTTACAGTTCATCAGTTAGTAAATGGAATGTACAAACAGCAACAATATCCTTTGGGTGAGTCTATTTATGCTTATTTATTTGCCAATTTATAATTGCGATTAGACGACGTTATGTTTACCTGAAATATAATAAATAAAAATGACAAAAATTCTATGCCTTATAGTAAATTTACTCTCGGTAAAGCTGTAGAAGATTTTCAACTCACAATTGTTGAAGGTCATCGTTTTTTTCCAGAAATTTCACCCATTAATCCCACTACTTTGCTCAAAGATACTCTCAAAGAAACAATACCTTGGGCAATCGCAGTTAGTAGTGAAAAAGCTCGTTCTGAAGGTATAATTAATCCCGTATTATTAGAAGTAAAACGTCAACTCAAAGGAGAAATTAGTGTTTTTTCTGGTGAAGAATTTGCCGTACAACCAGAAGTTGATTTAACAGGATATGTGGATTTTCTGATTAGTCGTTCTCCAGAACAATTATATATTAAAGCTCCGGCGGTGGTTTTGGTGGCAGCAAAGAAAGAAGACCTGAAACCAGCGCTCGGAGAATGTTTGGCTGAAATGGTAGCAGCTCAACGCTTTAATCAACAAAAACAACAGCCGATTTCAACAATCTATGGTACGGTGACAAGTGGTACGGTTTGGCGATTTCTGAAACTAGAAGGGCAAACTGTAACGATTGATTTAACTGATGATCCACTGCCTCCTGTTGAGCCAATTTTAGGTTTTCTGGTTTGGATGGTGCAGAATGGTTGAGATAGCACTCACCGTTATAGCGCTACGCGCAAGTCAGAAGTCAGAAGTCAGAAGTTAGAAGTTAGAAGTAATCCCTGACTGAATTTAAGCATTTATAAATGTCCTAACATATTTGCGTAGTGCTATACTTTCTTTGATTGACGATCGCTTTTCCTCAGTATCCAGAAGAGCGATCGCTATTTGATATGGTTAAGCCGGACTAAAATATTGACGATATAACTCACAGCTAGGTTTGGCTACGTTAGCTTGTAAATTTACTAATCCCAGACCTTGTAATTTCAACCCTAAGCGCGGTTCTAACTCTATTGGTGCTGATGTTTGCAATACTTGAGTAAATGCTGCTGCTAATTCTGGATCTTGTTGCAAATTCCATAAATGCTGTTGGAGATGGACGCTATAAATTTTATTAGCCTCAGCAGGATTTTGCAAAAGTTGCTCTAGGGTAATATCTTGATGCCATAAATGATATAGCGCTAACTGCACTCGATAGGGATGACCACCCACAAAACTGATTAATTTTTGCAGTTGTTGGGATGAAATTATGACTCCGTATCGTTTTGCTAAATTTTCTACTTGTTGTTGGTTAAACTCTGGTAAATCTAGACAAAGCCCCACATTAAACATAAATTTACTGAGTGTCTCGGGAATATCAAATTCAGTCGAATGCACTATTACTAACCTTAGTTTTTGCCAAATATCGCTACCACTGTTGTTGTATTTAGCCTTTTCATACCACGCTCTCAACAGGGCAAAAAATTCAGACGCGACTTCTGGGTTTTGGAAAATGCAGTTGACTTCATCTAATGCTATTACTAAGGGACTGTCTATTTCTGTCAAAATATGGTTTTTAAAGTAATCTGTGGCGCTACATTTACTTCCTATGCTATCACTCCATTGTGATGCTAGTTGGGGGGATAGATTTAACTCTTTACTGACGCTACCACAAAACCACTTGAGAAAATTATCTAAACAGGTGAAAGTGTCTTCGTCTGCTAACTGAAAACTTAAGGCGACGGTGCGAGCGCCGTGCTTCTTGGCGTTCGCTAAAATTCTTGCCATCAGGGAAGTTTTGCCCATTTGTTTGGGGGCACAAATACGAATTAATGCTCCTGGTTGAGATATGGCATGATCGGAGCGGGATTCAATGGGGAAGCGCTCTATATAAAATGTCGATCCTATAGGAACTTGACCTCCGGGTAATTCAGGTATTTGTGTATTTTCTATTTCTGTGGTTTCTTCTGTTTCTGGATAAGTATAGTCAGTAGGTTCTAAAATTAGATTAAATGCTTTAAAGCAAAGTTTAATAGTGCGTTTGTCAACTTTTGCTGGCGCAAAAATTTTCATGATTGTATCTACGGCTAAACCTGTGCGAAAACTCATCATTTCTAATGTATATCTATTTCCTGAGTTTTCTTGTTCTTCTATTTCTAATTTTGCTGCTTGTAGCCGATTTAGTCCTTGGTTACTTAAAATTACACCCCGTTTACGTTTTTTTGTTTGTTGTTGATCTATTGGTTTATGTTGAATTTTTTGCACAAATGACCTCCATGAAGAATTAATTTGTTTTGTTAAAAATGATGGAAATTACAAGTATATAAAGTTCAAATACTTTTAATATGATTGATTTTTTTTTGCTTAATCATATAGAAAATACACCTAAAGAAAACCTGATGTACAGATAGTATCTGTTAATTTCCAACTCCTGAGAGGATGTTTGAAAAGTATGAATCTTGATTTAGATACCCTCTAGTCCTCCTTGAAAATGGGGGAAATACAAGGGAAATTCCCCCTTCTCAAGGAGGATTTAGGGGCATCAGTGAGTTCTCAAACAACCTCTGAGTAATATTTATCACTCAGGATATTTATTTATTATATTACAGTTTCAGGAAGTTGCAATGATGACTGGGATTGAAATCAGAGTGGGAATTACGGGAAAATACTATAAATAATCTCACTGACAAATATATAACTAAAAAGATAAATTAGGAATTGGGATGAAGTAGGGTGAAGTTTATAGATTTGTGTTGAAGAAGAAGTAGGTAATACCTAATTTAAAAAGCACGCCTCGCGCGGAGGGAGGTAATGCTACTCACCTTACTTCACCTGAGTAACTCAACTGTATGAAATTGGTATAAATAAAAGCTTCACCCTATTGTTGTGTTTGAAATGTTGATGAAGTTTTGTGATGTATCAGAAAGTTATCGGATACATCTGAGTCAGGATAAAAATATGTAGAAGCTTATCTGTTTTTTCCAATGGTTAAATATAAATACTGGCTAAATAGACATCTGGTGATAATAAAAAATCAAATCAATTATTTCTCCCTACTCCCTACTCCCTCTTTTCCACCAGAGGTCTAATAAATACCTGACTTGTATTACCATGGACAGATTAACTCAGGAAAATTACTAACTTCGGATCTTAAAACCCTAAACTTAGGTTGCGGGTATCTCGGTTAAAAAGGCAAACTTGATATATCCAGTCAAAGGTAAAGCTTCATACAGGGTGATTTGAAATTATAACTAAGATATCATCTGAGGAAACAGAATTATGCCCAAACATATTGTGATTTCACTTACACAAACAGAAATTAAAGAAGTAGATCCTTTAAGTTTACTTTACTTACGAGAAGATTTAACCAGAGATTCCTTGGCGTTAATGTTAGGTGTCGCGAGAGATACGGTGGATAAATGGGCAGCAAAAAGACGAAATCCTCCTCGCCCTGTGCGTCGTCTCGCTGCAGAAATTTTAAATCGTTGGCAGCGCGAACACAAAACTCCCTCAAAAATGACTGTTTAAATATAGCAATTCTCATACTGATGAAGTACAAAATTTGTATGTTTTAGGTTTTGGGTGGTAGCATTATTTGTTTCTATAGCAATTACACATCTCCAATCATCAAAAATTACATCAATTATCGTAAATAAAACATCAATTATTTCTCCTTACTCCCTGCTTCCTGCTCCCTACTCTCTCTTTTCTGGAGACGTCTATTCCCATACTGGGTTCGGTACGCTATTAGTCTGGGAAACGCTATATAAATATCTACCAGTTAATTAAACATAATTTTTTGAAACTTTTTTGACCTCAGAATTTTTCTGATGTTAAAACCAAAAGATTATCAAAATCAAGCGATTTTAGTAGCAACAATAGACAGTTCCTACAAATCATCAAACCTTATGGGTTGGATATGAATGATTACTTAGTATTGAGAAAAAATCTGCTAGACAAAAGCTTAAACAGTTTCAAGTTAAAAGGTTAACAAATTATGTGAGGGAACATTCACAAGGATTGAAAAAAAACATTAGAATTAGGCACATTGTTGTATCAAATAGGTAATTGGGAACGAGTAATCACCAAATATCGTCAAGTCTTGGAAAGACAGCCACAATTAGTAAATGTCCAATTATAACTAGGAAATATATTACAGATGATGGGAACAAAAGCTGAAGCGATAGAAATTTATAAGAGTACGCGAAATCTCACAACTAATACTGCTACTCACCAACATTTAATGGGATCAATAGATACCTGTGGAAAATCTTGTCTGGAGGCAGCAACAGCTTTTGCCGAGGCTGCATCCCTAGAACCTGATAACCCTGCTCACTGGCATGGTTTGGGATTAACTCAACTGAGTTTAGAAGCTCCTGTGGCAGCTTTACAAGCTTTTGATGCGGTTCTAAAAATTAATCCTAACGATATAGTCGCCCTGACTCATAGTTATCATGCTTTGATGGCAATAGGAGATTTTGAGGAGGCTTGGCGTCGCATAAATCTATCTTTAGAGTTATATCCTCAAAATATTAGCGTGCTAAAATTGGTAGCCGATCATCGTTCGCGCCAAGGTCTGGTGGAGGGTGAGGAAGGTAAGCAGACTAAGCGGTTAATTCTGACTGCATTGCGATTAGCTCCCGATGCTGCGGATGTAATTGAATCATTAGCATTGTATCACCTGAATCGTTGGGAGTGGAATCAGGGGATAACTGTGTTGCGGAAATTTGTGGAGTCACATCCATCTAATCCTAGTGGTTGGTATTATTATGCTCAATGTCTGTTCTATACTGGTGATTTTGAAGTTGCTGCGGATGCAATTTTGAAAGCTTATGATTTATACCCAGAGCATGAGGAAATTTATCGAGCATTGTGTGAAATATTGCCTACTGCAGGGAGGCTGGCAGAGTTAAGGCTACTGATGGAGAAAATGTTAGAGCAGTTTCCCCAGCGCTGGAATGTCTGGGTAACTGTGGGGCGAGTTTTGGTCGAAAGTTTTGGAGAGGTTGAGCGCGGATGTGCTGTGGCGGTGAAGGCTGTGCAGTTGCAACCGCAGATGGCTGAGGCTTGGTTTCGCTACGGTCGAGTTTTGGCCTTGGCGGGGAGAAGTCGGGAGGCGATCGCTACTTTGGAAACTGGTTGGCAGTGGTTGCCAGCAACTGGAGGCTATTTGCCGTCTGTGGCTGCTTCAGTCTGGCTTGGTGAAATTTATCGGGCCGTTAAGGATGTAAGCAAAAGTCGTCATTGGTGTCACAATGCTTGCGATCGCATTCAAGAGTTAATGGACTTTTATCCAGCTACTGCTTATTATTGGCAGGGTAGAGCGCTATCATGTTTGGGTAATATTAGTGGTGCAACGCAGTCTTACCAAAATGCTTTGAGTAACCATTTGTTTTATCCAGTTTGTCTCGAAGTTGAGGCTACCTTACAACGTTTGCAGGCTATTGTGTAATATCGGTATTCAGCAACAAAGCCATTAACTATTAATTCTTTGGTAATAGAACGGTGCGGATCGTTGGCTTAAATAGGGCTTGCTGATTAACTATAAAAGTATTGACAGATAAAGGTAAGTGCCTTTTTGCTGCCCAAAAAGTGCAAGGTTTTAGCCCCGTTAAGCTGAAAATATTCACATTATAGTCAAAGAAACAACAGAGATAACTTTTCGAGGTGGATATGTATCTCTGCTCTCGTTTTGGTCTTATATCATGTCCGGATAATCAGTTATAAAAAAACTTTCTCCTCCTGATATATTCAAACTCTCTTCTGTTCGCTCCTGAATTCTAGATTCTGACTCCTGACTCCTCCCCCCTTATTTATACTTATTCAACCGGACATGATATTACTACTGATCGCCCTATTTCTAATTTTAAAAATTATCTTACTCAAAAAAATTACAAATTCATATTATCAACTATCTTATTCACATAAATCAGAAAATTACTGCTTCAAATTCAACACAAATCAGAGAAAAAATATTATGGCTAATGACATCAATATTCTGTCCGTTAACAAATCGAATGATTCTGATTATCCTCAAATTATAGCCTCTATTAAACTCATATAATCTACATTTTATAACTATTCCACAGCATGGGAGGTCATCAAAAATATTAGCTTTAACTGGCATAAATTTACTTATACTTTAGATACCTCAGTCATAGCAAGTTGGAAGGATAAAAATCTGATGGCTACTGACATTAATATTATGTATTTTAACAAGTGTAACGACCAAGATGACTCTACTATTTTGGTGTTTATGAATCCCAAAGAGTCTAATTTTGTGGCTGAGTTAACTGCTTGGCAGGTAATCAAAAATATTGGCTATAAGTCTTGGCATAAATTTACTTGTACTCTTGATACTGTAGTGCAGAAAATGTGGAATGATGACAAAAGTGGAATTTTACCCAGGAGTTATTTTCCCTGAGAATATGAGATTAGAAGCATCCTTTTTGTAGCAATTTTTTTCTAAGTATTATTACCAATATTTCTACTCAGGATGCTCCTATTAAGATTGAAATTAATGTTTTTTTCTAGAGATTATTTGCTAGTTCTACCCATTGCTGGACGCTTAAATCTTCGGCACGAATTTGAGGGTTTACGTTTAATTTTTCTAATAGTTGAGTGAGGCGATCGCGTTCAATAACTCCCTTGAGATTATTTCTCAACATTTTCCGTTTACTGGCAAAGCCTAATTTAACTAACATTTCCATTTGTTTCGGATTATTTGCTTGGGGTTCTATTAATTGAGGGCGTAGTCGTATAACTGCTGAATCTACTTTTGGTGGCGGATAAAATGCTTTGGCAGGTACATCACAAATAAATTCACACTTTGCTAAATATTGAATTTTTACTGAGAGAGAACTATAAGCTTTTGAGTCTGGTGTAGCGCAGATGCGATCTGCCACTTCTTTTTGTAATAATAAAACGATTAAATCATAAGTATTTGCTACAGGTTGAGCAATTCTTCCTAATAGTTTTTCTAGGATTGCTCCGGTAATGTTATAGGGTATATTCGCTACAACTTTATGAGGATTTTGGAATGCAGGAAATTGTGCTAAATTTGATTCTAAATCTAGGGATAAAATATCTCCTTGTAATAAGAGAAAATTTTCTACTCCGCCAATTTTTTTGACTAATTTTTGACATAAATCTCTATCAATTTCGACGGCAACAACTGAAGCTGCTAAAGGTAATAAACGATGAGTAAGGATGCCTGTACCTGGGCCAATTTCTAGGAGGCGATCGCTATCGGATAATTCGGCAGCTTGGACAATTTTATTAAGAGCTTTGTCACTCCTCAACCAATGTTGAGCAAATCTTTTTCGGGGTTGAATAGTCATTTCAGTTATAGCGCTACGGGCTAGGGAATAGGGAATAGGGAATAGGGAATAGGTCAGAGGGAATAGTAAAAGGCATAAGGATTTCAGGATTTAGAAATGTCC
>JASJEE010000111.1 GCA_030064835.1 Microcoleaceae cyanobacterium MO_207.B10
TTCTACTACTACATTACCGATACCGGTAGGTTTGCCTTCGCCATTCAGGATAGGAAACCAAGAAACCATCCACTCACGTTTTACTCCTGGTTTAGCTGGAGTTTCTCCTGATATCTCAGAATTTAGAATACTTTCTCCTGTATCTAATATACTTTGATATATTGGTTCTACCGCTGGTGCTAGTTCTGGTAAAACTTCTCTGAGAGTTCTCCCTATATGTGCTTCTACAGGAAATCCGTTCATTTCTGCTAGGGTTTCATTAATCAAAACAAACCGCAGTTGCTCATCAAATATGGACATACCTGCAGGTGCGGCAGCAAAAAAGGCTTTAAACAGGGCTTCTCTGTTAGCTAATTCTAATTCTAATCTTTTGCGATTTCTAATATCTCTATTTATGCCACTATATCCGATTAAATTACCTACCTCATCAAAAATTGGAACTGCACTGGTTTCTAATACTACTTCATAACCGTCTTTATGCAGATTTATGTTTTCTAAATTTCTAATTGTTTCGCCTTCAGCTAAAATACGATTGAATATAATTCTAAATTCTTCTGCTTTTTCTGGAGGCATAAATCTGAAAAGCGTTTTGCCTAATACTTCTTCTGGCTGATATCCTAAAATATTAGTAATTTGCGGACTAACGTAAGTGTAGAGACCCTGCTCGTTTACCTGCCAAACCCAATCACTACTAGTTTCTAGCAGATTGCGAAATCTTGCTTCACTTTCTCGCAAACCTATTTCGGCTAATTTTTTTTCGGTAATATCTGTAAAGGAAGTAACTAAAGCGTAGGGTTTTTTTTCGGAAAGACGAAACAATGGTTGAGTATTGACAGAAATCCAAGTTTGATTTCCATTAGGTTTATGAATACCCATGATCACATTTTCACAGGGCTTACCTGTTCTCAATGTAATCATATTAGGATGCTCATCAACTAATAAAATAGAGCCATCTTCTCTAACGACCCACCAATCTGGAGCTAACCATTTATTTCCGATAATTTGATTTGTTGTCAAGCCTAATATACGTTTAGCACTAGCATTACAAGTGAGAATTACTCCCTGTGAGTCTTGTAGGATAACTCCCTCTGCTAATGCACTCAATACAGAACGAGACTGAGCCTCACTTTCAGCTAAAGATGTAATTAATCTTGTTTTTTCTACTTCTATTTGTTTGCGATCGCTAATATCTAGAAGCATTCCATACCAGACTAAATTTCCATTAGATTGTTGTTCTGGTTGACCAATTCCCGACAGCCATTTTTCTACCCCACTACTAGTAATAATTCGCCACTGAAATTGCCAATGACTAAATGTCTCGGCAGCATTAGTTACTGACTGCCAAAAAGCTTCTACATCATCAGGATGAATTAAATTCCACATCAAGGCAGAATCTTGTTGTATAGCTAATGGTTCTAACTCACAGATTTCTCGACAAGCATGGCTAATGTAAGTAAATTTATTTGTACTATTTGTATCTACTACACATTCAAATATTACCCCAGGAATATTGGTAGTAATTTTTTGGAAAAGTTGTTTCTGAATTTCTAATTCTTGGTGTTTTTCTGCGGATATTTCTTGGGCTTTTTCTAGTTCTGTAATATCTGTAATGATTCCATTAATCTGTTTGACACTAGAATTTTCTTCTGTCAAAATACAAAATTTGTGGCGAACAAAACGAGTCTCACCGTTATGGCGAGTCAGGTGATATTCTATTTCTTCTTTTCCCGATTTTTTAACTTTAGATAAACATTTGATAACTGACTCTTTTTCCCTGGGGTTAATAACTTCTAGCCATAAATTTGGATTTTTATAAAATTCTTCTTTCCCATAACCATATATCTTTTCTACTGCTTGGTTGACATACAACATTTGATATGTATTAGCATCAACCGACCATATTCCTTCTAGCAGTTCATTTAATAATTTGCTTACCCATAACTCACTTTCAGGTAGTGATGGTAAAGTATTTGATCCTCCGTCTGGTGGCATAGACATTTTGTATTAAAAATTAATCAAACTTTAGAAGGTATCTGTAAAATAAATATAAAAAATGCCTCAAATAACGACAATAAGGATGGTGACGGGGGTCAGAGAAATATTATTTTATTATTTTATGAGTATGAGATGATTCCCGCTGTTTCCCACCCTATGTCAAGGCTTAATTTTTTATTTATAGATACCCTCTTAATTTTAATCAGCCTATAATTGACTGGCATCAATATAGCAATTATCATACTGATGAAGTACAAAATTCGTAGGTTTTAGGTGGTAGGTGAACATTATTTGTTTCTATAACAATTCCTATAGTGGGTTTGGTACGCTCATTCGTTGGTGTTAGGGAACACTTAACATAGAATAGAAATTAAAGATAGGTGTACCTCATTAGTCTGGGAAACGCTATATCGCTATATATATATTTTATAATATGGCACAATTATCCCAAATTATCACCTAACAATTAATAGCAAACTTCTACATCAAGTCTCATCGGTTGGCTGTTTTTTTTCCCAATTGTGCTTTGTTTTGAAGGTTAGTAATTCAAGTTCAACACTCTTTGAAAAAGGTTCTACTTCACACAGATTCAACTTACTATAGCAATTCCCAAAAAGCGTGATGTATACTCATTCATTTGTTTTAGGTAACAGGGAATGGGAAACAGGAAACAGGGAATAAAAAGATAAAAAGATAACTGTAGCTCACGAAATTGAGAAAAGCTATACCTGAATTTAATGTTTTATTCTCCAAGAATTTTTGCTTAAATAATTCGATTAGACTATCAAAACAAATGATGATTTAGAGCTAATTTCTGTAGCTCTTCGAGGAGAAATGAACCAGATACATAACTTTTGACTTTTGGTTTAATGACGTATGTCTAAGATTGTTACTTATAGCCCTGCTTATACTCTAGTTCCTACTTATGAGTGCTTTAATAGTTGTACCTATTGTAATTTTCGTACTGCTCCAGGAAAAAGTCCTTGGTTAAGTCTAGGGTCAGCAAAAACACAATTATTGTCCCTAATATCTCAGGGTGTAATTGAGATTTTGATTCTTAGTGGTGAAATACACCCCAAAAGTCTACGCAGACAAGCTTGGTTTGAATTAATCTATGACTTATGTAGGTTAGCTTTGTCTTTGGGATTTTTGCCCCATACCAATGCAGGGCCACTTAGTAGGGAAGAAATGGCTCAGTTGAAACAGGTAAATGTATCAATGGGACTAATGCTGGAACAGATGACACCCAAATTGCTGCAAAAAGTCCATAGAAATGCTCCTAGTAAGATACCACAGTTAAGGCTGCAACAGTTAGAGTGGGCCGGAGAGTTGGGTATTCCATTTACTACTGGTTTGTTATTAGGTATTGGAGAGACAAAGGAGGACTGGTGGGAGACATTGGAGGCGATCGCTAGTGTCCATGAAAAATGGGGTCATATTCAAGAAGTGATTCTACAGCCCCACAGTCCAGGCGATCAACAAATTTGGAATGGTCAAGCTTTCGACATAAATTTTTTGCCAGAAGTTGTAGCGATCGCCCGTAAAGTTTTGCCCTCAAGTATTACCCTACAAATTCCTCCTAATTTAGTGACAAAACCAGAGACATTATTAGCTTGTTTGGATGCTGGTGTCCGTGACTTGGGGGGAATTAGCCCTCACGATGAAGTTAATCCTGACTATCCTCATTTGGACTATCAAGCTTTGGTAAAAATTTTGCAGCCTCAAGGATGGCAGTTAATTCCAAGATTACCTGTGTATTTTCAATATTATGATTGGTTGCCAAAAAATTTACAAAATTCTGTTAGTAAATGGCGCAGAAAATTACAAAATTAGCATCAATTAATTTCATAAATTAGCTAATTTTTTTAGCCGATATATAGTCATATAAATTCACTTTTAAAGATGTGTAGTAGCGTGTCTATATTCAATAATAGATAATTGATAATGGATAATTGATAATTACCTCTCCCTAAAACGGATAGGATTGAATAAAAGGAAAATTAATTCATTGTTTCTTCTTTAAAGGAGAGGCTTTAAACCTTAATTATTCGGTAAAATTGTGTGTAAAAAAGACCTAACCCCCAGCCCCCTTCCCTGCAAGGGAAGGGGGGGCAGTTCTTACCCCTCTCCTTGCAGGAGAGGGGTTGGGGAGAGGTCTAGTAGCGTGCCTCTCAAACACCTACAATTTTCACGCTAGTAGGGTAGGTTAGGAGGCAATAAATATTCTGATTTACCAAACTCTAAACTTTCCGCCGTAACCCACCAAAAATACCAAATATTAATATTAAAGATGTCACAAATAGTTGAAAAATGATGCTGTGAAATAATAACCTGAAATTACTACGGCATCTAATTTTTTTTAGTCTATAAAATTTTACTTCTGTAGAGGTGGTTCGCGTTGGCGACAGCATTCCGGAGGAAACCACCCCTACTGCTTCCGTTAAACGGTATCAGTTCTTTCAATTTTCGTAGTATAATTTCCATCTGGATATAAAGTTAATAATCGCAATCCTGGAGAATTTTTATCTACAATAGGTTCAGGATTTTCTGGTTTAAATTGAACACAAGTAGAAGGAGTTGCCAAATAACGAACGCTGTTTATTTCAGTATCAAATTCCTGATGTACATGACCTGACAAAACAATTTTTATCTGTGGATAATGATTAATTATATTTAATAATGGTTGTGGGTCATGCAAAATAATTTTATCCATCCATTCTGAGTTAATTTTTACAGGAGGATGATGCAAAGCAATTAAAACAGGTTTGTTTTGTATATTTTTAAGTTGAGATTCTAACCATTCTAGACTTTCTGGGAAAAGCTTACCGTAAACACATCCTGGTACATTAGTATTGAGTAATAAAAAATGCCACCCACCCATTTCAAAAGATTTTTCTGTGGAAATAGGAGAATAATTTAACACTTGTTCCATAATCGGTAAACGTTCATAGTTTCCTGCTATCCAATAGGTGGGAATATTTAGGGGAGCAACTAAGGATGCTAAACGTTGGTATGATTCTGGGAGTAAATACAGAAAGCGAAAACTTATCTAAAATTCATCAAACTTACTCATAACTATAGCTATCAAACTAAAATGAGTAAATTTGCTAAGTTGTCTATCCATTGAATCGTTATCAGCTACAATAAAGGTATGAAGCTAGTTGAACGTCATGTTATTACCAAATCCCATGACTTGTGGTCGGAAATTAACCACAAGGCTTTTTTGTCAAAAAATCTGTTCAATTTAGCCAATTACCATTATCGCCAACATTTCTTTGAAAATAAAAATAAATTAAATTTTAATCAACTTTATCACCAGGTATCTAAAAGTGACGATTATCAAGCTTTACCAACTAAAGTTAGCAAGCAAATAATCAGAAGATTAGACTCAGCTTGGAATAGTTACTTTGCAGCCTTAAGAGAGTGGAAAAAACAGCCCAACAAATTTTTAGGAAGACCAAAAATTCCCAAATATAAACATAAAACAAAAGGCCGAAATATTCTGCCCTATCCTAATGAATCAATTTACAAAAAAACCTTAAAAAAAGGGATTTGTCACTTATCCATGAGTGAAATAAAAATTCCTACTTCACAGACAGAAATAATAGAGGCAAGAATCATCCCTAAAAGTAGCTGTTATCTTATAGAAATAGTATATGAAAAAGCGGAGTCAACAACAGAAGCTCGACAAGTAGCAGGAATAGATTTAGGAGTAAATAACTTAATAGCTGTAACTACAAATCAAACAGGAATATTACCTCTTTTGATTAAAGGCAGGCCATTAAAAGCAATTAACACCTTTTTTAACAAACAACGCTCTTATTTACAATCTCAATTAAAAACCAAGCACAATAAAAATAATTCTCATCGGTTAAAAAAACTAACTCACAAACGAAATTGTCGAGTAGAAAATTATCTCCATACAGCAAGCAAAAGAGTAATAGACTGGTGTGTGAACCATGAAATAGGAATCTTAATCATTGGGCATAATCAGACTTGGAAACAAGAGATAAAATTAGGAAAAAAGAACAATCAACAATTTGTAAATATCCCTCATTATAAGTTAATAGAGATGTTAACATATAAAGCCCAACTAAGAGGAATAAAAGTAATAATTACAGAAGAATCCTATACATCTCAATCAAGCTGTTTAGATGGAGATGATTTACCAAAGTATGGAGAACAAAAACCTATTTTTAGTGGGAAAAGAGTAACAAGAGGGTTGTATAAAACCAGGGAAAATAAATTATTAAATGCCGATGTAAATGGGTCATTGAATATAATTAAAAAAGTAATTCCTGATGTCTTGGACCAAGGAATAAAGGGTTTGCCGTTTAACCCTGTGGTGGTCGATCCACTACGAATGACTGAGATTTCAGGCTTTTGAGTAAGTTTGAGTAAGTTTAGTTGAGCGGTTTCATCTTGGGAAAGGTCCCCAGTAAGTAGCAACACATCTGGCCGAGGTTGTAACTGTTTTAACTTGTCCAAGACTTTTCGGAAGGAGATTCCAGTGGGGACTCCATACATTGTTCCCTGAGTCGGGTCTGCAAATAGATGGGTGTCGGTGATTTGAGCAACAAGTAGAGGTATATGGGAATTCATGGCCACAAAATTTAGTTTGATATGAGAATTCAAATCATAAGCTGGCTTTAATATATGCCTAGACTGCATTTTCAGACATGGCCGTCAATGATTTGCATCACTATCAACGATTAGACTTGCCATATTTTATTGGATAGTGTAATTTAGTATTTATGAGTAATAATGGCGGCATGGCCAAGTGGTAAGGCAAGGGTCTGCAAAATCCTCATCCCCCAGTTCGAATCTGGGTGCCGCCTTTGATTATATTTGATTGTATGTTGACTATAGGTTTTAGCTTAATGGTTGATAACGGTCTCAAATAGTTAACTAGGTTAACTTAGTTAAGGTAGCTTCCATAACTGCTGTAGTTTGAGCTGAAACTGTATATACTAAAGCTTCCCGGTAAACCCTTTGGGCCCGATGATTTTTGTGATTAGCTGCTCCACTAGAAACAGTCACAGCAGCAGCAGCACAACGTTGAGCTAAGTTAATTGCTGTTGCTCTCAGGTCTAGTTTTTTAGCAAAATCAATATCTGGATTTTTATTAGCTGCTTCTATTGCTTTGCGACATTGGTTGACTTCAGTTTGAAGGGAAATACTGGTATCTGTAATGAAACCCAGAGATTTAGTTTTTGATACTGCATTAATAATATCTATACTTGCTAAAGCACATCCGAGAGCAAAAGCAGTGAACCGTAAGACTTTTTTTTGGTCGTTAGTCTGAATCCAATTTGCAGGTTTGAGAGAAACAACTCGCTCATCAGGTAAAAACCAATTTTTTACTGTAGCACTAACAGTATTAGTTGAAGTCATAGCACATAAAGGCATAATTTCTGAAAAAGAAATACTACCATTTAATGTAGTTTCTGTCAGAAAAGGAAGTATGCCAAAAACTGCTCTACCATCAGGTAATTTAGCAGCAATAATAAACTCCTTAAATATATCCCAACCAGTTACCCACGGCACAATTCCTTCTATATAATATCCTCCTTTTGTAGGTACAGCTTTTACAGGTGGGTCTCCAGAACGTCTAAGTTGAGAAAAGCCAATTCCAAGTAATATTTTGCCGTGACTTAAATGAGGTAAATATTGTTCTTGTAGTTGATAATTTTCACTTGAGCCTAACATTGCTGCAGCACTCTGATGTTGAGTTTGCAGAAAAGCTAATGCTCCCGAATATCTTGCCAAAAGTAATTGATAATTATAAAAATCTTGTTGATTTAATTCTAAACCGCCTCTGTTTTGAGGGATTTGCAGTCCCAATAATCCTGATTTTCCCAAACTCATCAAGGCTGTTTTTAGTGCTTCTTGATTACTATCTATTTCGTTAGCTATGGGAGCTACAGAATTTTGTAAAATTGTATACGTTATTTGCTCTATATTTGGAATTATTTCTGAGTTTTTAGTTGGGGGTGATATGGTCATTTCAGTTATCAGTTATGAGTTATCAGTACCTCTAGCTGAAGCAAGAGGCTTGAAAATACTAAATTTATTTTTTTTCATCCCTTTAAAAAAGGAAGCTTGACACCTTATTTTTTTTTCATGGACAAGTCCTCGAAACTTTTTTTGTTCGTATTATATCATAACTAATTTTATTGCGATGTTTTCAAAAAATCATCACTATTTGGCATAAAAAAAGGGATTTAGGTTACGGATTTATGAAGTTGACTAATTTATAGTTAAAGGTTTGATGTTTACTACTATAGAGTTTATTGGATTCATAAAATAAAGAGGTTTTGCTTCTGTTTTGTTTCTTTTTTCCTAAAAGCCAGAAAATTTTACTCCACAAATATGAGAGTTTAATAATGATTAAAATCATCAGGAGGCTGTACAAAGACAATTCCTATTCCCCAAGCTATAGTCGGTATTAAAGCAAAAATTATTAATTCTAAACCTGTCATTTCAGTTATCAGTTATCAGTTATCAGTAACTCCAATTTAAGCTGGAGACTTGAAATCCGAAATTTTATTTTTTTATACCCTAAAAATAGGAGGTTTGAGACCTTATTTATTGGCGATAATTAATTTTGACTTGATTAATTTAATAATCTCTGGGCGGATAATAAATAACGGCAAATATTAATATTGTCAAAAAATATTCTTGATTATCACCCGCCATCTATTTCATAATTCAATTATTTATTTGTAGATTTCTGTGATTTTCTATAGCATCAATTCTCGATTTTAATTGTGTTAAATTGCTATAAATAATTCGTTGGTTAGTAACATGATCGTAAGCTTCCCATTCTTGACTAACTTCTCTATCTTGCCAAATAAACCAGTTATGATAAATTTCTCCACTATCAATATCATCACATAGCGGTAACCAATCATCTCCTGTGAAATATTCTATTTCTTGAATTACTAAATCAATCTCAACTAGAGTCAACCATATTTCTAAATCATTTAGTGCTGATTGAGATTGGTTAGCAGTTTTGGTTTGGTTAATTGATATAGATTTCATAATTTTTGTTTAATGTAAATAACAATTTTAATTTATTAGTCATTCAATTAATTAGAAAGTATGATTGTGCAAATATTTATACCTATATACTGATTAGTCAGTCTACTAATCATTAGTAAGATTGTTGATTTCATTGTGATATCTAGGTTCTGAATTTAGATAAGCTGATGGTAAAATCATCAAACAGGTAGACAATTAGTAAACTAGCACTGGGGTTTGAAAAATCATTAATCATATTGTTAATTTATCTAATGAAAATGGTAAAGTGTTTCTCAATTTAGATAAGAACCAAAGTATTTTTTCGAGAAATATTGATTGTCATAAACATCTACATTTTCTAGGATTTGACCATTAAGAGCAGCTATTTTTTGCTCAACCGCAGCTTGTTGAGCAGCAAAACTTTCATAACTAAAATTTAAGCGAGCAAGAACTTCACCTTCATAACTTTGTTTGGTAAATTGCCAACCAGGCTCTAATAAAATTTTCATCATGCCATCAGCAAGCCCACGAGTTCTACCAATTAAAATTTTATCTTCTGACCTGGAAATTGCTACTAAATGAATATCATCACCAATATTTTTTAAAGTTAATTTGTAGTTCTGGGATAAGTCATTATTATCTACCCGAATTGAATAACTATTACTATCAGTAGCCCGCCTACAAATGTCAGAAAAATTAGAGTTTGTTGCCAAAGGAGCAACTAAAATTGGATATATAGCAGTTTCAGTTTCACTCCAACAAGAATTTCCATCTGTATTCTGCTCTAAAATCATCAGTTTATAACTAGAATCTCCTTCTAACTTACTCAGAGGTATTGCCGTCAAAATAACTTGATTTTTATCCATTTCTACTCGCTCAAAAGTTGGATTTGCTTGAGCCAGAGGCACTAGATTAATAGTAAAAAATATTGTAGTAAAAAAAGTTGCAATTGAACCCTGAATAAATTTTTTCATCTAAAAATTTATGTTTTATGTTTTGTACTTCTATAGCTTAAGCAAATTCATAATATAATGTAGAGAATATTAGGAAGTTAATTAAAAAAAACTAAAAAAACGTCTGTAAAAGTGGAAAATGCCTAAATAGTCTAGTTTCAAGAAACCTAAACTAAAAATTTTATTAATTAGTTAACTTCCTTAAATTAGAGAAAGTTAGCTATCTTCGTTAAAATAACATAAAATAAATAACTACAACGTTACATAGAGGAAATAGACAGTGGAAAAAAAATCCAAACGCGATCGCGGACGAATTATCACAACTTCTGGACTAAAAAAACTAAACGAAGCCATTGAAGAATGGAAACAGCAATACAACCTCAGAGGTACTCTCGCAGAAATTGAAGCTGAGTCTGGAGTAGGTTCTGACACCATCAGTAAAATTAGACAGGGGCGAGTGGGTGCAGACCTCAGCAAAATTCAGCAGCTTTTTGCTACCTTTGGTTTGACATTAGAGGAAGCTGATCATCGTTCTGGAAAACAAAACTCTTCCAAAACTGAATCACAACCCCTGGGTGAACTCCTACCATTATTAGATGATGACCAAATAGTCAGTGGAAATAGTTCTCAAGTTTTCATCAGTTATCGCAGTCAAGACCCAGACCAAGAATTAGCGCGACAATTTGAAACCGCACTCACCACAGTAGGTCATCAAGTTTTCATGGCAGCAGATCATATTCGTCTGGGAGAAAATTGGTTTCAGCGCATTCATCAAGAATTGAAGCAGTGTGACTATTTGCTGTTATTTTTGCCTCCCCAGTCGGCGCAAAGTGAGCTGCTAACCTATCAAGTGCAGCTTGCTAGAGAATTGCAGTCTGCGCGACCTGACCGTAAACCTGTAATTTTGCCAATACGAGTAGGTTTTTCTCTGAATACACCTCTTAACCATGACTTGCGCGGTTATCTCTATCGCATTCAACAGCGAGAGTGGCGATCGCCAGAGGATACTGTTGTCATTCTCAGGGAAGTTTTGACTCTTTTGGCTAACCCACCGGAAAATATTTTGCCAGAAGTAGAAGAAAAACAGCAGACATCACCTTCTGCAGAAATTAGTAGTATTACTTCAGCACATTACCCTCCTTTACCTGCTGCGGAACCGGAATTACCAGGGGGACAAATTGATGTCGCATCTACTTTTTATATTGAACGACCACCTATAGAAGAACGTTGTTATCAAACTATTTTGCAACCAAGTGGTTTAATTAGAATTAAAGCACCGCGACAGATGGGTAAAACTTCTTTAATGGCAAGAATTTTACATCACGCTGCACAGCAAGGATATCGGACAGTTCCCTTGAGTTTTCAGTTAGTAGATAAAGAGGTTTTTAATAATCTCGACCAGTTCTTAAAATGGTTTTGTGCTTATGTAGGTAGAGAGTTACGTTTGCCGAATCAACTTAATGATTATTGGGATGATATTTTTGGTAGTAAAGTTAATTGTAAAGATTATTTTGAGAATTATTTATTAGCACAAATAGATTATCCTTTGGTGTTGGGTTTAGATGAAATTGATCGAGTTTTTCAATATCCAGATATTGCCGAGGATTTTTTAGGATTATTGCGGGCTTGGCATGAAGAATCGAAGCGTCGTGCTATTTGGAAAAAGTTGCGGTTGTTAGTTGTACATTCTACGGAAGTTTATATTCCCATGAATATTAATCAGTCTCCTTTTAATGTGGGATTGCCGATAGATTTACCAGAATTTAATCAAGAACAAATAATGGATTTAGCATCGCGACATAATTTGCATTGGTCGGAACAAGATGTAGAAAAATTAATGGCAATTGTTGGGGGTCATCCTTATTTAGTTAGGGTGGCTTTATATCATATTTCTAAACAAGATTTAACTCTGGAAGATTTACCACAAAATGTTACTCAAGAGTCGGGAATTTATAGCGACCATTTACGACGACATTTGTGGAATTTAGAACAATATCCAGAGTTATCTGAAGTAATGAAAGAAGTAATTAGTGAAAACTCCAGTGTGCAGTTAACAGGGATGTTAGGTTTTAAGTTAGATAGTTTAGGTTTAGTGAAATGGCAGGGTAATAAATGTTATCCCAGATGTCAGTTATATCGTCAGTATTTTCAAGCTCATTTATAGTAAGTATAACTTGCTTAAAGCATTTCCCGCTGGCCGTGAGGTACTGATGTTTTTTGTTTTAGGGAACAGGGAACAGGGAATAGACAAAAAATATTTCCGATTATCAACTGTACCTCATTAGTACGGAATCATTTGTATTAGTTTGAGGGACATCTACTCTAATTTATACGGATTTGATAAATATTTTGTACAAAAAAATTACGGTTTAAAGCCTCCCCTTTTAAGGGAAAAAAAATGCTCCTTTTCGTCAATCTTCTTCTTTTAAAGGAGAGGTAATTGTTAATTATTAATTATTAATTGTTAATTATTAATTGTTGAAAACAAGGTAGCTTTATGGTAAATATTTCTGCACAACGCTCCAACCTGTCAAAGATACTATCGCGAAACCCAACAATAGAATAATATTAGTCGTAATATGGAGCGACCGCGCCCAAGGTTTTTTGGGATTAATTTGAGTTGCACTCCAGGCAGAAACTAATACCAAACTCACAACTGTTAGACCTGCGGGTAAATGAGCAGAATGACCCAAATTACCATAATAACCGATAGTTCCCACCAAACCAATTGCCAATAATAAAATTACTAACAATACCATTGTACCGCCAACAATATAATGAAAAGGTCGTAACCATTGGGGGCGTTTTTGTTGATTATGGCGGGCAAAAAACATCCAACCGCCAGTTACAGCTAATAACGAATAAGCAAATAGAGAGAGACCCATAGACCAAGCTGCGATTTTCCACAACCACAAAAAAGAAGGTAAATTCATGGATATTATTTTTAACTATATTTGACATTAAATTTATATTATCAGGCCATATAGATGTTTAGCAAATAAGCAATCTTTAAACCATCCTGATCAGAGAATACAATCAGCAAAATTTACCTTTATCTTACTTATGTAGAAACATCTTTTTTCTCGACTGTAAATATATCTCAAAAAACAGTGTTTGATATTTGACTCATTCCCTCTCTATTTCTCTCCCTCTACTTACTCAATATTGGTATTGCTTCCGTGCAACGGGGGGAGCCAAAACAAGTTATGGTTAGTGGGATTATTTTTGTTAGTAATTGGTTATTATTAGGATTCTATTCTAGTTGAAAAACTCATGGTAATACTCTCTTATTAATTATCGCCATTATGGTCATACCTGTTTGGCTCGAAGGTTTATTTCTTTCTTTGAAAAAAGCTAAAAATTCCAGTCAGTAAAAATCAACCCTACTCTATAGAATCTTCAGACAAATTTTGCAGCAAATCATCTAATTTAGCATCTGGGCAAGATTCTATTAATGCCTCAAAAACTTCTAGCAATTTAGCAGCAGTTTCTCCTAAAGTCGGACTCATTCCCCAAAAATCCTGTACCCAATCTTGGGGTAGTTCGTTATCAAAGATTAATTTCTCTAACTGTTGTTTTGCTTCTTGTTTAGATAAAGTCATAACGGTATTTTTTATCGGCTTAACTGATGATATTCAGGCAATTTTCCTGAAATGGATTGACGAATTTACTGTGTCTCATATTAGATTGCTTAGAATGTTGCATTATATAGATAATTATAATTACGAAGACTTTTTAGCTAATTTGCCTGATTTAGAAGAAAATCGTATCTTTTACAATCAAATATTAAAACAATTAAATGATAAAGAATTGATTGAGTTAAGGAAAGTATATAAAACGTTTGAAGAGGAAAAAGACCCGTTATCTAGTTCAATTTCTCAACTAATACCAGAACCAGTGCCATCCTTCATGCCACCTCGCCGAAAAAAGGACATTGACTTAAAAACTGTCAAGCATACCGAAAATATTGACTCAATTATATCAAATGTAAAATATAACTTTCAAAAAAGTAGAACAACAGATTTAGGGAAAAAATTTATTCAGTTTATAGAAAATCCACTTGTTTAACAAAAGAATGATAAATACCTCTGACTAGCAAAGAAATTTGCTTTCTTTATTTTCAAAATTAAAGGTTGGGCTAGCTAATAACTAAACCCCACCAAATATACCTAATTTGAGTTTAACTGAAGTAAGCGATCGCGTAATATTTCTGCTTGTTTTTCTGCCTCGGCTAAATTATTCTGAGTTTCCTCTACAAAGAGAGCATCAGCTTTCTTAACAAACTCTGGTTTACTCAATTTTTTAGAAGTAGATAAAATCTCTTTTTCCAACTTTCCTAATTTCTTCTCCAACCGAGCAGATCAAGCTTCAATATCTACTACTCCTGATAGTCGTAAGTATGAAAAAAATTTTAGAACTGTCAAACATACCAAAAATATTGACAAAATTATCTCAGATGTTAAATATAACTCCCAAAAAAGTAGAACAACAGATTTAGGAAAACAATTTATTCAGTTTATAGAAAATCCACTTGTTTAACAACAGAATGATAAATATCTCTTGCTGGCAATTTATTTCCTTTTGTTATTTTTTAAATTAAAAATTAAAGGTTGGGCTAGCTAATAACTAAACCCAACCAAATAAACCTAATTTGACTTTAACTTAACTAGCCGATCGCGCAAAATTTCTGCCTGCTTTTCTGCTTCTGCTAAATTATTCTTAGTTTCCTCTACAAATTTAGGATCTGCCTTCTCGACAAAACCAGGTTTACTCAACCTTTTAGAAGTAGATAAAATCTCTTTTTCCAACTTCCCTAATTTCTTCTCTAACCGAGCAGATAAAGCTTCAATATCTACTACTCCAGATAAGGAAATTAAAATCTGTACAGTTCCAAAAACACCAGCAATAGTCTGACCAACTTCCCCATCAATACTAGGAGTAATATTCAACTTTTCAACCTTAGCTAAATCCTGAATATAAACCTCTCCTTTACTCAAAATTTCTCGCTCTTTTTGATTCTCACTCTGCAAAATTGCTGTAACTTTTATTTTAGGTTTAATATCAGCTTCAGACCGTAAATTTCGGAGAGTCCGAATTACCCCAATTAATAACTCAAATTGCTGCTCTAAATCTGAATTAATCAAAGACTTATCCAACTTCGGATAAGACTGCAAAGCCAAACATTCTTCTTCACCAACCTGATTCAAAGTATGCCAAATCTCCTCAGTAATATGAGGCATAAAAGGATGTAATAATCTTAAAATTCCATCCAAAACATAAGCCAAAGTTTGCTGTGCTACTAACTTAGAAATCTCATCCTCACCTTGAATACGAGACTTAACTAATTCAATATACCAATCACAAAAATCTCCCCAAATAAATTCATAAAGACCCTTAGCAGCTTCCCCTAAACCATAATTATCTAAATAATCACAAGTTTGAGAAACAGTCTGATAGAAACGAGACAAAATCCAACGGTCAACTAACTCTAATTTATCCGCCTCCGGTTCCCCTAATTCTTGAGGAGATTTACCTCCCAATTTCATCATTACAAATCGCGAAGCATTCCAGATTTTATTAGTAAAATTTCGAGAAGCTTCTACCGATGCCGACTCATCAGTTTCTCGATTATAATCCATTCTCACATCTTGCCCTGCTCCCGCAGTTTCTCGCATCAAAGTATAACGCAAAGCATCAGTTCCATACTTTTCAATTAACAACAAAGGGTCGATACCATTACCAACAGACTTAGATTGTTTTTTACCGTTTTCATCTAACATTAAACCGTGAATATAAACAGTTTCAAACGGCATTTTTTCAGTAAAATGTACTCCCATCATTGTCATTCTAGCAACCCAGAAAAAGATAATATCAAAACCAGTAGAAAGAGTGCTAGTAGGATAATATTTTGCTAAGTCGGGAGTATTTTCCGGCCAGCCTAATGTAGAAAACGGCCATAAACCTGATGAAAACCAAGTATCAAGCACATCTGGGTCTTGTTGAATTTTCACATCATCGCCAAATTTTGCCTTTGCTTGCTCCAACGCTTCCGCTTCCGAACGAGCGACAATAAAAGGAGTGCTATCGGAAATTTCGCCATTAGTTTCGCTGATAGCATACCAAGCAGGAATTTGATGACCCCACCAAAGTTGCCGAGAAATACACCAGTCTTTAATTTTTACCAACCAGTCGCGATAAACTTTCGTCCAACGTTCCGGAACAAACTTCGGTTGGTTGTGTTTATCCAATAATTCCAGTGTCTTCGTTGCCAAAGGTTCAATTTTGACAAACCACTGAGTAGACAGCAGAGGTTCAACAGGTACCTTGCCGCGATCGCTATAGGGAACACTATGACTATATTCTTCTATCTTAACCAAAACCCCCTCTTCTTTTAACCGTTTAACAACATTTTTCCGTGCCTCAAAACGGTCTTGTCCGACAAATACTCCTGCATTTTCATTCAAACTGCCATCCTTATTCATAATATTAATGAATGGCAAATTATGACGCTTACCCATTTCAAAATCATTAGGATCGTGAGCAGGAGTGACTTTTACGCAGCCAGTACCAAATTCAGGGTCAACCAACTCATCAGCAACAATAGGTATTTCCCGTTCCATTATTGGTAGAGTCAGAGTTTTGCCAAGAATATCTTTGTAGCGATCGTCATTGGGGTTAACAGCAACACCAGTATCTCCCAACATTGTTTCAGGACGAGTTGTAGCGACTTCCACATAACCACTACCATCAGTGAGGGGGTAGCGAAAATGCCAGAGATAACCGTTAACTTCCTTATTTTCTACCTCCAAGTCAGAAACAGCCGACTGACTAGCAGGACACCAGTTGACCAAATAGTTACCGCGATAAATGAGACCTTGTTCATAGAGACGCATGAATGCTTCGATGACAGCTTTTGATAAACCTTCATCTAGGGTAAAACGTTCCCGCGTCCAGTCTGTAGAAACTCCCAGACGACGCAGTTGATTAACAATAGTGCTACCAGACTCCGCCTTCCATTCCCAAGCACGTTCCAGGAATTTTTCCCGCCCGATATCGTAGCGACTTTTACCCTCTTCTTTAAGTTTACGTTCCAGAATAGTTTGAACAGCGATACTTGCGTGGTCAGTACCAGGGAGATAGAGAGTATTGTCACCCCGCATCCGATGGTAACGGATAAGCGTGTCTATCAGGGAATTGTTAAAAGCATGGCCTGCATGGAGACTACCTGTAACATTTGGTGGAGGAATGACGATACAATAGGGGTCGCCTGTTTGATTGGGGTCTGCCTTGAATATATTATTTTCTTCCCAATATTTCTGCCATTTAGCTTCAGTAGCAAAGGGGTCGTATTTGGTTGGTAGTTCTGGTATGGTTTTGGTCATAGATAATTATAGATTATTTGGACTGTTTAATTGTCCTTAATATTGTGCCATAATTTATATCATGTTTGGTATAATTAAGCTTGTAGTTTTGCTCTAGCCCTCTAAAGCAATTAAGCGATCGCTTTTTATGAGAAAAAAAGACAATGGAAACACTTACGAAAACACAAGCCGAAAATTATATAATTTTG
>JASJEE010000112.1 GCA_030064835.1 Microcoleaceae cyanobacterium MO_207.B10
CAAATATTTGATTAGAGTATACCATTTCTGGCTTTTCACGAATGAAATAGGATTGCTATATTACCTTTGACACCAATAACTTTTTCTGTAGTTGCTGTTGGTTTTGCAATTATAGGTTTAGTTGTTGTAGGTAGGTTTAAATTAAACCAAAATTTACTACCTACACCTCTTTGACTTTCGACTTGAATTTGACTACCCATCAATTTGATAATTTTCTGACTAATAGCTAATCCCAGTCCAGTTGCTTCTGCTTTCCGTTTTGTATATATTAATTTTGACTTTTGTTGAATATAGGTTAAGTTTGAAAGTTACACAAGTAATCCTAACAAATATTATCTCAAGGTTAAATGTCAAGTCTCAACTAAACAGTTTTTCAAAGACATAGCATCTACTACATTATGACTGTAATTTTAATATTGGAGTAAAAGCGACAATGAAAAGATTTAAAATTATCTGTTTAGGAATTTTTATCTGCGTAGCAATATCTCTAGTTTCTCATAACGCTAACCCTACCCCTAAAGAAAACTTTTCCACCTTTGCAGATTGGTGTTTAAATCAAACCAATATTTCCCCCACTGCTCAATATACAGTGAATATTCTCTTAGAAAAAGTGGGAAATAATGACTGTGCTGAAGCTGACAAAAAACTTACTCGTCTTTCCACACTTTCCCTCAACAATAATCGGATTAGAAATATTGCCCCTATATCCAGCCTCAAAAATATTACTCAACTTTTCCTCAATGATAATGAAATTTTAGAATTATCCCCCCTTTCCAACCTCCCTAACTTGACTAATTTATCCCTAGAAAGTAATGGGATTAGAGATTTTTCTGACTTATCTGAATTAACCAACCTAACTAATCTCAATCTCAACGATAATAGAATTAAAGATTTATCTCCCCTATCTAACCTCACTAAACTGACTCATCTCAACCTAATTTTTAATCAAATAGAAGATTTATCTCCTCTATCTAACTTAACCAACTTAACTCAACTAAATTTAGGAGTTAATCGCATCAAAAATCTTACCCCGCTTTCTAGCATCAAAAATCTAACTCACCTATATCTTAACGATAATAATATTAGGGAACTTTCTCCTCTATCCAACTTGAATAATCTGACTAACCTATATTTATACCGAAATCAAATTAGTGATATTTCACCTCTTTCTAACCTAACTACCCTAAATTATCTTAGCCTCAGCGACAACTATATTCAGGAAGTATCTCCCCTGTCTAGTTTAAACAATCTTAAATCTCTCAATCTCGTTTTTAATCAAATTACAAAAGTTGATTCTTTATCAACTTTGACTAACCTCAGTTTATTAGATTTAAGTCGGAACAGAATTACAGATATTAGTTCTCTCTCTAGTCTGACTAAATTAGAATCTCTGAATGTTCGGAATAATTCCATTGATAATAGAATTTGCCCTATTAAACCAGAATCTATTTGTCGATTTTAATAGTCATATTTGGTTATGGGTAGTAGGTTTTAGGTAGTAGGTGTTAGGTGTTAGGTGTTAGGTGTTAGGTGCTAGGTGTTAGGTGTTAGGTTCTAGGTATTAATAAAATAAGTTTCAGTAATTAACAATTACGGCGTTGCTGAATCAAGGTATGAAAATAAAAATTGAACAATCTCAACTATTTGTTATTCAATATAGCAATCCGCCCATAGGTTGCGGGTAATTAAAAAGTAAATAAAAAAGTTGAAAATCCCACCTGTTCCCTCTTCCCTGTTCCCTAAAAAGCAGTAATATTTTTGCCACGAATAAAATAGGATTGCTATAGTTTAGCAATTACCTCTTCCGACAACTGATAGGATTGACACTGAAAGAATTTTTTTTCTTTTTTCCCCTTGAAAGAAGTCAGCTTTAAACCATAATTATTAATTATTAATTACTTGACTTGGTAAATATTCTTATCCGAAAGGCTTCCGAATTTTACTATAACAATCACCCGCCGGATACCAGTTCTCAAAAGTAATGCTACCCTTGAAAGGTGGTCAAAATAACCAGAAATTTAACTGCTCTTAGTAAACAACTAAATTAGGTCAATAAATAGTATTTATAAATAGGAAATTCAAGTAGAGCAAAGTTTTTGAGAATTGCTATGATACCCGTCGGAATTTATCCTCGCGGAAGCAGGGACAGGCACAATATTTTTTAATTTGGTATAAAACGACCTAAATTCTTCAAAAGATAGTAAAATATAGCCTGAATAATCTAGCAAAACCTCAATATGTTAAAAACACTTTCAGCCATTGCTCATCCCTACAAAACAAAAATTTTCCTCTACACAACATTGACTTTAGCTTTAGGAATTTATCATTGTTTACCCGCATTTTCCCAAGATTCAGAACCAACAAATAACTACACAACATTTCAAGAATGGTGTCAAAATCAAGCTAATCTTTCTGCTGCAACTAAACGTACTGTCGATGTGTTATTAGAAACTGTGGGAACAAAAGATTGTAATCTAGCAAATGAAGAGCTTTCTAATACGGATAGAATCAGCATATTTCGCCAGGAAATTACAGACATTAGACCGATTGCTAACCTAAAAAATATCAAAATTCTTACCCTAAAATTTAATCAGATTACTGATATTAGTCCTCTTGCTAACCTAACTAATTTAATCGAACTTGATTTGTGGAATAATCAAGTATCCGATATTAGCTCCCTTGCCAATTTAACTAAACTAGAAAAACTCAATCTAATTAATAATCCAATTCAAGATATTAGTCCTTTATCTAATTTGACTAACTTAAATCAACTTGCTTTAGTAGGCAATAAATTTTCTGACCTGACTCCCTTGTCAAATCTGACCAATCTTACAAATATTGCTCTTAACCGAAATGAAATTTCCGATATTACTCCCCTGTCAAATTTAACTCAGCTTACTAGAGTTCGTCTATCTAATAATAACATTACAAATATTAGTCCTTTATCATCTCTAACTAATTTAATGAACCTTGAACTTGTAGATAATCAAATTAGTGATGTTACTCCCTTATCTAATCTGAAAAATTTAACTTTTCTCAACCTCAGAGATAACAAAATTACAGACCCTAGTTCTCTAGAATCTTTAACTAAATTAAGTACACTTAATTTACAAGGAAATCCTGTGAATGAAAAGATTTGTCCTTTGAAATCTGATTCTGTTTGTCGATTTTAGTTTTTTGATAATCTTTTCCCAGGAATAGATAAAATATTTCGCATCTTGAAGCATAGAAAAAATAGGTAAAAAGGTATAATACCATTTTCATAAAATATTGCTACATTGCTTGGTTGTAGGTTTTAGGTGGTAGGTGGTAGGTGGTAGGTATTAATAGAAGAAGTGTCAATATTCTCCTCTTTTGGTCTCCGAATTTTACTGTAGCAATCCCCCGCCTCCGCGAGGGCATAGCTTTATTGAATTTGGTATAAAACTTCTCCATTGATGGAGAAAAAAGAAAAAATTATTTTACCGAAAAATTCGGGTCTAAGGCTTCCCATTTTAAGGGGATAAAAAAATAGAATATTCTAAATTTCAAGCCTTCTTATTCCAGAGGTACTGTTAACCTTTGCGTAGCATTCCGGAGGAAAATTCCCACCAGAGGAGGCTAACTATTAACGGATAACTGATAACTGAAATGACCCATCATCTTTTTTATAGGAAGAGGTAATTATTCATTATTAATTATTCAACAAGCTTTATACAGAAACCTGCCCTAAGAGACATAATCTTAAAAACTAATTTTATCATTCCTGATAACTGAGATATTTAACTAGATAGTCAGCTATTTTCTGACTAGCACCTGGTTTTCCCATCCGTTCTAAACCATTGTCAAGACAAATTTTTAAATACTCCCGATCTGCCAAAGTTTCTTTAACTTTTTGAGCAGCTTCTTCCAAGATAAAATTATTAGCAGGTTGTTTACCAATAACCTGTATTGAACAACCTAAAAGTCTAGTTTGAGCTTCTGCAAAACGATAAGTAAATGACGGACCTTCTCCCGGAATAGTAATGACAGGTTTTCCCAAACCAACTGCTTGCTCTATTGCCGTTCCTGCCATCCCAATAATTAAATTTGACTCTTGTAAAATATCAGCAAAAGCATCCTCATAACAAATTACTTCTATATTAGATTCCTGAGTGAAAAATATTAACTTACCTGCCCGATATTCCCAACCTTCAGAAATAGCAAGTGCTTCTAGTTCAGACATTAAAATTGGTACAGTTGCTGCCCGAAACTGACAAACATTTTCTCCCATAACCTTGACAACTTCTTTTACTAGTTTCAGCAACAAAGATAAATTTCTGCCAGCTTCCGGTAATCGAGAACCAGGTAAAATACCAATCGTAAATAATCCCGGTTTTAATTGTAAACTTTTCCCAGTCGTAGCTAAATTATCCATTACTGGCGTACCGACAAATTCTGCTTTTTTAATTCCTTGTTTCCGTAAATCTGTAGCAGTAAAATTATCTCTAGCAAAAACTTTTAAACACCTCGAAGAATTTAATAATTTCGGCAATATTAAACCCAGATTAATCTTACCTTCATAATAACTAGAATCAGCCGAAAGAAAAACCACATAAGGAACCTTTGTCGAATAAGCGATCGCTGCCACGACAATATCTCCAGTAGCCATAATTAAATCACAGTTTTTAGCAAACTTCCAAACAGCCTGTAACTGCTGCCAAGTTAAACTAATTAATCCTTGTCCTACATCCTTCAATAAAAATAAAGGATTCAGATAAAAAAATCCTCCGGATGGCATATTTGCTGTGGGACCAATAAATGATATCCCTAAATTTTGATAACTATTACCAGCACCAACAATAGGCATAGCAGATAGTTTTGTATCCGGGGAAATTTTAGTAAAAGCTTTAATAATTTGACAATTATGCGTATCTTCTCCGTGACCATTACTTAAAAACAGTATATTTTTACTTTTCATAATTACTATCGAGGCAAATACTAACTTAAAAAAATTCCAATTATCAAAATCAAACAAAGAAACAAGATGAATAAACAAAGAGATTTCAGCTACTCTTAAAAGAAACAAATAAAGGCGGGAAAAATTCGCAATTTACCTGAGCATTCAGCTACCCTCCTGTCGAATAAATGCGTTAACAGAGGTCAGCTTTTCCTGCAAAATCCTGCGTCAAAAGCTTTTTAATCAACGAAGCCAGAATTTGTTTAACTTCTATTACATTTTCAACCAGAGATTCCTATAATAATGTTTTGATTAATAATCATCGCAATTCTCTAAAATATTCCAATATTAGTAGTCCGAAACTAATAGCTGAAAGCTGACTAATGTTTGCGCAGCATTCCAGAGGAAATGCTTAAGAATTTACCTCAATTCCACTTCTCACTTGGAAAAATATCATTAAAATTGAAAAAACTAAGCTAAAATTTCCAGAAGTCCTACTTATAAAATAAAATTTATGGCGCATTCGATTAAAATACAACCCTATACTCCTGAGTTAGAAGAAGAAGAAGAAGAATCTTACGTTGACTACCATTATGATGACCCAGAAGATTTGCCTGGATCTCTCGATCTTGAACCAGATGCTCCACCACCAGACATGGCTTTGATAGATTATACAGAAAATAAATCTACTAGGATAAAAATATCATCTCCAAAAGCTTGTATTCCCTATCTTGAATCTGACTCAGTTTCTTGGCTTAATGTTCTAGGTTTGGGAAATCAAACATCTTGGGAACAGATGGCAACAGTATTCCAAATACATCCTCTTACATTAGGAGATGTTGTAAATGTTCCTCAAAGACCTAAAATTGTACAAGACAAAAATCAACTTATAATTATCACCTGGATGGTAAAAATTAAATCTGATTTTGAACCATTTGAAAAAGAGCAAATAAGTATAATTTTAGGCAAAAAATATTTAATTACAGTTCAAGAAAATCCTGAATATGATTGCTTGAAGCCCATCAGAGAACGTATCAATAATAATCGGGGAATTATCAGAAAAAAAAAAGTAGATTATTTAGCTTATTCTCTCCTAGATACAATTATTGATGGTTTTTTTCCTGTCTTAGAAGAATATGGAGAACGCATCGAAAAACTAGAAGATGAAGTAGTATTCAATCCTTGTAATAAGACAATGAAAAAAATCTATAAACTCAGGAGAGAACTATTAAGTTTACGTCGGGCGATTTGGTCACAGAGAGAAGCTATTAATATTCTAATTAGAGACGGTAGCCTATTGATAAATCCTGATGTATTGGTATATTTTCGCGACTGTTATGAACATACAGTTCAACTTAGAGATATAGTAGAAACTTATCGCGAATTAGCTTCTGACTTAATGAATATTTATTTGTCTTCTGTTAGTAATAAAATGAATGAAGTGATGAAATTACTAACTGTAATTTCTTCCATCTTTATTCCATTAACTTTTATTGCTGGAGTTTATGGAATGAATTTTAACCCCCAAGCATCTCCTTGGAATATGCCAGAACTAGATTGGTATTATGGTTATCCTTTGTGCTGGTTCGTGATGCTAACTACTGCCCTTTGCTTAGTCTATTTTTTTTGGCGCAGAGGATGGTTTGATAATTTCTCAACTACTATCAAAGATGATGATTAATCAATAGATATAATAAATTATTAGACCTTTCCAGAAAAGATCGAATAGGGAGCAGAGAGTAGGAATAAATAATTAATGTTTTATTGACGATAATTGATTTTATTTTTGATTATTGGAGATGTCTATTAGACTATTTGATCAAAAACTACCAAAAGGTGATTTTTTTGATAAGATAATCAAAGTATAGGGAAAAAGTAGGTGAGGCGGTTGCGGACTCAATATTTAGAGTCTGAGGAAAGTCCGGGCTCCCCAAAGACCAAGCTTGCTGGATAACGCCCAGTGCGAGTGATCGTGAGGATAGTGCCACAGAAACATACCGCCATTGTAGATAGAATATTATTCAACTCTACAAGGGTAAGGTTGCAAAGGTGCGGTAAGAGCGCACCAGCAGTGTCGTGAGGCACTGGCTCGGTAAACCCCGGCGGGGTGCAAGGTCGGAGGAATAATGGTTGGTCTTTTTCCAGTTCCGTTGCATCATAGATTTATCTATGATGTTAGGTGTACCGCTAGAGGTGTTTGGTAACAAGCATCCCAGATAGATAACTGCCCTCTTAACTAATTTTCTGTTAGGAGAACAGAACCCGGCTTACTTCCTACTTTTTCCTTATTCTTATTTTTTCCCATCATCCATAAATTTAGGATTAAATTATCTAGTCTAATAACTATTGATTAATAAATACTAATTTTTGATATTGAAATTAAATTTTCAGCTATAAAGTAGTATACCATTTTCAATAAAAATTAAATAAAAATAATTAAAAAAAAACTTTGACATAAATAATTTAAGAATTGGAATAGCCGTAAATATGAAAATCAAGTAATGCAGACCATAGAAAAATTCACTACACAACCCCTCGAAGAACCTCTAATAATTGCAGGTAGAAAATTTCACTCCCGTCTAATGACAGGCACAGGTAAATATCACACTATAGAAAAAATGCAGCAGAGCATAGAAGCTAGTGGATGTGAAATTGTAACTGTAGCAGTACGACGGGTACAAACTCAAGCTCCTGGCCATGAAGGATTAGCCGAAGCCATAGATTGGACAAAAATCTGGATGTTGCCAAATACTGCTGGCTGTCAAACCGCTGAAGATGCCGTCAGGGTAGCAAGGTTGGGACGAGAAATGGCAAAATTGTTAGGACAAGAAGACAATAACTTTGTCAAACTAGAAGTGATTCCTGACCCCAAGTATTTGCTGCCAGACCCTATTGGTACACTACAAGCAGCAGAGCAACTAGTTAAAGAAGGTTTTGCCGTTTTACCTTACATCAATGCTGACCCATTGCTGGCCAAAAGACTAGAAGAAATTGGTTGTGCCACAGTTATGCCCCTGGGCTCACCCATAGGTTCAGGCCAAGGAATCCAAAATGCAGCCAATATACAAATAATTATTGACAATGCTAAGGTTCCTGTGGTTGTAGATGCAGGAATTGGTACCCCTAGTGAAGCAACTCAAGCAATGGAGATGGGGGCCGATGCTTTGTTAATTAATTCAGCGATCGCTCAGGCTCAAAATCCAACATTTATGGCCAAAGCCATGGGAATGGCCACAGAATCTGGCCGTTTAGCATATTTAGCCGGCAGAATACCCATCAAAAACTACGCGATCGCCTCTTCTCCTTTGAGTGGAATGATTAATAGCTCTCATACCTAAGTAATAAATTTTCTTATCTTTACAAATATTTACAATTTTTCTGTTAGACTAAACGAATAATAGATAAGAAAAAAATAAAGGAATCTAAAATTATGCCATACACTACAGAAGAAGGTGGACGTCTAAATAATTTTGCAGTAGAGCCAAAAGTTTATCAAGCTGATGCACCAGATCAAAAACAACAAGTTAATTATATTGTTCTAGGAGCTTTAGGCGCTCTATTAGTAGGCAGTTTAGTATTTGTAGCTTTCTCCGTTTCTGCTTAAACTTTCCAAATTAATTATATAGCTGAACCAGGTTTACTAAGTTTTGAAACCTGGTTTTTCTTATGGGTAAGTCATCAATAGTGTTTCAGTATTGATTCTAAATCTGATTTACGAACTTGAAAAATTTATAGCAATCCTATTTCATACCCTTTCACTAAACTCAGAAGTCAAAGTTCAGAAGTCAGAAGTGAGATTTTAAGAATCAGTTACCAACTATTTGTGACATTTTTTAAGTTAAATGGTATGAGTTGTAATATTCTGGTGGTAGTCAGAATTCAGGGTTTCAAAAGTTGGCAGTCAAGATTAACTGTTATCAAAACTTTCACAACTCATTGTACGGACTATGAAATTTAATTTTACAACTCCCATATACTGCTAAAGAAATACTGAAATAATGTTTACCTTTGTTTTCTCCTGCTTTCTTAACTCCTGACTTTTAGCTGCTGATACTAAATTCGGTTATCAAAAGGTGGTTTTTCAAATTTCTCTCTACACTTCAGGATAAGTGCACTCTACATTCTACCCTACCTGCACAATAAATATCCCTTCTAAACCAGATTTAGTATTACTCCTTGCTAACTTATTTATAAGTCTTCAACCGCCGAATATGATATAAGATTATTCGTAGGTTCCTAACAATCAGATTAATTCGATTAAATTAACCGACTCAACTTTATTAACTCCTTGGTAAAACTGTGATAGACATTGGTTCCCCACAAAATTCAGAATTGAACCGGCAAATCTATCAACGATTGAAACAGGCGCTATCATTAAACCTGCGTCGTCAAGTTTTTATAGCAGTATGCGATGACCTACTTCTCAGAGACTATCTCTCCCAAAATTTACAAACAGATTTAACAGACTTATCCCATTCCACTTATCAACAGCAAAACAATCATAACCCAGTCTTATTTGTCACCCTACAATTAAACTTAAGTTATCCTAATCCAGTCGCTCAAATTAGTCAATGGTTAGCACAAAACCCTACCTATAACAAACCACAAAAATACCAAATACTAGGCTTTCAAATTCTGGGTGTAGAACACTTGACCAGACAACCTCCTACAGTACAATGGTCATTTATTAGTAATCTCAAGAAAATCGAAACTAGTTTATCCAGTCTAGAATCAAGTATACTGATTTGGATACCCAGACCTTGGCTAGATACCATAAAACAGTCAGCTCCAGAATTTTGGCGTTGGCATACTGGTGTCTTTGAGTTTGAAGGAGACCCCACCCCAATATACAGTAGACAAAAAAGACAAAATAAAAATTCTAAATATTTATCTGCACCCTCTCTACTAGCAACAACTACTCAACCTTCAACTATAACTGTCAGACCATTAATGGCTTCAGAACAAAAGTCTGACACAGTTAAAAACTATCCCAATAATTATCTTCTGCCACCTGCTCCAGAAAAACTGCCTGAGCTACCCACAAATGTAAATCAAAATCAACTTCAGGAAAATATCCAAACTCCTGCCGAGTTAGTTGAATTAGCAAACTTAGTATGGGCAGCAATTTCCCAAAAATCTAGTGAGGATAAAACTTCAGGAGAAAATTTACAGCAACTTAAAATCCTGCAAGATATTCAGGATTTGAATAAGTCCAAGTATCCATCTCAAAAATTAGCTATAGCTTACCAAAAATTAGGGGATTTTCATCGCGGTCACATATTAAATGGCAAAATTTCAGAGCAAAGTCTAATTATTGCCATTCGTGCTTATGAGATGGTAATAGAGTGGACATTTAATGAGAGTCAACAGGAGCAAAGTACACCCCAGACAGGAACTATCACTAAAATTTCACCATCCCAAATTCCTGTCCTTGATATCCTCAACGATCTTGGCACTCTTTACTGGATGTTATTTCGTCATGTCAAATCAAGCAATATTGCCTATTCAGATGCTTTGGTTTATCTGGAGCGTAGTATTATTCTCTATCAAATGGCTCTGAGCAACATTACTCCATATCAGAAACATACTTATGCCAGACTACAGAAAAACTTGGGTCTTTCTTATGGAGATTTAGCTGCTTATAGAGAGCCAGAACAAAATTGGCAACAATCAGTCATGGCGTATCAGGAAGCAATTTTGTACCTAGATGGACAAAACGATACCCAAGACTACGCTTCGACATTAAACAATTTGGGGGCAGGTTACTGGAATTTAGCTCAGTATACTGAAACTGTGACTAATTTGCAAGGGTCTATTTCAGCTTATGCTGAAGCCGTTAGTTACTTTGAGCCAGAAACCGAACCCCTGAATTATGCTATGGTTCAAAATAATTTGGGTACCGCTTATTGGAATCTCGCTCAGTTTGAAAAATCAAAAACTTTAATATTAAAAGCTGTCGAAGCTTATCAGGAAGCACTAAAGTATCGAACTCCACAGAATGCTCCTAGTGCTTTTGCTGCTACCCAAAATAATTTAGGTACAGCTTATTGGCATTTGGCTCACCAATTTCAAGAGCATCAAATTCGCAGCCAGCTTTTGCAGGAAGCGATCGCTGCTTATACCCAGGCATTAAATATAGTACAAAATCTTTCCCCTGGTCAATTGACTTTTGATCTGTTGGCCACTCATAATAATCTGGCGCTTGCCCATTATCTATTGGCGACAGGAGTGGATTTTAAATTAGATAAAAAAATTCAGATGAGGAATTTAGAAGCTGCCCTGGAGCATCACTTACAAGCATATTTAGGTAGGCAGCAAAACATATCTGATAGTGAAGAAACAGAAGCTGCTAAAGTTGCTTTAAATTATATTGTCAGAACTATTCGTACATTCTACAGTAAGTATGGACTAGAGGGACAAAACTTAGCTTTTTCTAAAATTCCTAGCCATTTATTAGGAAAGATTTTAAAGATTGTGTAATAAAATTGACCATTATCGTTTTACTGTGAGTTAGAGTTATCTTTTAAATTCAAGGCTGATAGCTATCAACTAGAACTGATAGTTAAATTAAGATAAGCTCTAGTTCCTGTGATAAAATAACTAAAATAGCTATAGTTACAGGCCACCAATTAGTCTGTTGTATATTGACCTAGTTAAAATCTATAAATAGTGCAACTACAGAAGTTTAATTTTGCCCGCAGAAACTGAGCAAAATTTCAATCAATCAATTGGACGAATATAACATCAGAAGCTGGTAAAAAATTATCAATCTAATTAAAACTATAGAACTATGGCCGTTTCAAATTATAGCCATTAAACTAGGTTAATTGTGACATATACTTTTTTCTTTAATAAATCACTAAAATGAGTTAAATTAGTGTTTGACTGCTAGTTGGTTATTTTCTACCAATATCAAACCAGTCTTTGAATTATAACCTCAGAAAAACTTTAAAACTTTAGAAAAACTTTCTGAGTTAACAAAAACACTGCAAAGTATTTTTGAATATAGCAGTTAACTTCTAGCATATTTAGTTTATACCTAATAATAATATATTAGTTATGTCCTCTGTAAAGATTCTTGCGGTTGATGATGACCCGGCAATCAGAACTTTAATTCATCGCTATTTGACTCAACAAAACTATCAAGTAGAGTCTGCCGGGGATGGTAAAACAGCTCTAGAATTATTTGAAAAATTTCTACCAGATTTAGTAGTTTTAGATGTTAATTTACCAGATACAACAGGCTTTCAACTTTGCAAACAAATGCAAAGTCACACTGGTGTATTTGTGTTAATGCTCACCAGTCTTACTGGTGAAGAAGATAAGATTCAAGGTTATGATATGGGGGCTGACGATTACATTACAAAACCTTTTGGTTTGGTAGAATTAGGACTTCGTGTCAGAGCGTTGGTAAAGCGTCGTGGTGGGGCACCACCAGTTAAACCAGAAAATCTCAAATATGGAGATTTCGCAATTGATTTGGATGGTAGAGAAGTTAAAGTTAAAGGAGAATTAGTTGCTTTGACTGCATTAGAATTTGATTTGCTCTCCTGTTTAGCCAAAAAACCAGGCCGTGCTTGGGAAAGGTCAGATTTAATCAAAGAAGTTTGGGATGTTGAATATATAGGAGATGAACGAGTAGTAGATGTACATATTGGCCAAATCAGGAAAAAGTTAAACTCTGATAGTGCCATCATCAAAACTGTTAGAGGTATAGGCTATAAGTTTGATGTTGTAGAGGAAAAAGCAGAAGAAAAGAACTAACTACTAAATTTTAAGTTAATTATATTGATTGATGAATTAGGGTGTTAGTTAAACTGATAATTATTGGGGATTTATTTAAGTAAGTAGTTTTTGTTTTTTTCTGCCGGAGATTTACTCTGATAATCTAATATAAAACCAAGTATATTACTGAATTTTTTGAATTAAAAATTTGATTTAGATCAAGAATCAAGAGGATTTGCTCTAAAAACATTTATGAATACTAATATTACTGCACTTCCTGATATTATGAGGTACAACTATCGCGGGCCAGATGCCTCTGATTACGGGCAAGATGCCAGCACTGTAAGAAATTCAATTCACACCTTGTATACCATCAGCCCGAAAAATGCAATGCTCTATGTTGGCATTTTTCCCACTTCTAATAAATTAGGTCATTTCAGTTATCAGTTATCAGTTATCAGTTAATAGTAAATAAACGATATTTACTATACATAGCATTTTTATTTTAAATGCGGAAACCTACTTCTATTAAAAACGGAACAGGGAATATTAAAGAAGGGAAAACAGAATTTAATACAGGCTTTTCACAAGGATTAGCCGGAACTAAAGACAAGATTTTTTATCAGAAAAAACTCAATCTAGATTTACTTACATCTGATTGGAAAATGCTACCTATTAGGATTAAGTACCATTTCCTAGAAAAATAAGGTACGCCTATCTTTAATTTCTATTCTCTTCACAGTTAAGTCTTCCCTAACACCAACGAATGAGCAAACCGAATCCAGTATAGTAATTGCTATAGAAACAAATAATTTTCACCTACTACCAGCCACCTAAAACCTAAAAATTTTGTACTTGATCAGTATGGGAATTTCTAGAGCCACAATAAAAATAATATAATTTAAAAAAAATTGTCGCCAACAAAAACAGCGCTGGCAAACAATAAAAATATCATTCTCGATTATATACTCAGTTACCGATGGATTGATTTAGACAAACTTTGAAAAATTTCATTAGCTACTTCTGTGCCACGACCTACACAGTCTCCCAAAGCCACACCACCTATATAGTTACTGCATAAATATAAACCCGGTAAAGATTTTAAGCCTCTGTTAATTTGCTCTAACTTGTAATTATGGCCTAAATTATACTGAGGAATAGCACGAGACCATAAATGCACAGCCAAAACCTTTGGTGGCGCTGCATCCTCTTTTAATAAAGTTCTACAGAGGTCTTGATGTACTTGTGCAACTATTTTCTCACTATCTAACTCAACAATTTCTGGGTCTGTTGCTCCCCCAATAAAATTAGTAAAAATTTGCCATCCTTGAGGCGCTCTACCAGGAAATAAGGTAGAAGACCAAATAGTACCCAAAGTACGAATACCTTGACCTCTGGGAATCAAATTCCCAAAACCATCTACTTTTACTTTCGCAGCAGAAACCGGATATGCCAAAACTACACAGGCAACTGGTGGATAATAAAAATCATTTAGGATAGAAGCAACGTCAGGTTGCAAATTTTTAAATAACTCTGAACAGACATAAGCAGGAGTTGTCAGAGCAATAGTCCGAGTTTCTACTTGTTGAGAGCCTTCAGGAGTAGAAAATTCAGCAATATAAGTTTGATTTGAAGTTGGACGAATATTTGTCAGATACCATTTCAGCCTCATAGCTTCTCCGAGATGAGTAGCGATCGCTTTTGGCAAAGTTTGTAGTCCACCTCGGAAAGATCCCAACTCTCCGGCTCGTGTTTTTGGGATATTAGGATCGGGAGGCAGTTTTGATTTACGATTGTTTTTGGCAGATATTAAAGCACCAGCCAAGAGTCCCCCCCCTGTGTCAGCTATTCGAGCAACTTTAGCAAAAGCAGCCGCAGCACTTAGTTGCTCAGGGTCTCCTGCATAGACTCCAGAAACAAAAGGCTCTACCAGTCGCTGCATTACTTCCTGACCTAGATGTCTTTTGAAAAACTGGGATACAGTTTCCTCCCCCCCTGGATGAGATAAATGAGCGCCCATAGCAGGAGGTACAAAACCCAAAGCCCCAACCATAGCTCGCAACTTTCCACCATCACTAAGCAAACTAGACTGAAACATAGCTTGGGGACTCATTGGCACTGGTAATAATTGACCATTCCAATAAACATAACGAGGCAGTTTGCGATCGGCAAAGATAAAATCCTGCTTGAGGCCAACATCTACCGCCAGCTTTAATAATTCCGGCGTGGGAGAAAAACTATTAGGCCCTTCTTCCCAGAGAAAATCTTCTGTAGCTACTGTGGTAATATTACCCCCTACTCGGTCTTGGCTCTCAGCAACCAAAATGTTTAAGGGTGAATTATTACTTGCTTTTTTGAGTGCATGGGCTAAAGTGAGTCCGCTAATACCTGCACCCACAACTAAGACATCCAAAACTTCAGTCATTGTTTACTTTAAATATTCAGTTAGGCTAGAGACTAAAAGCTGTGGTAAAAGTCCACAGCTTCAGCTTTATCGATCTAAATTTTTAACACTGCTTTATACATGATGCTGGAAAAGTGTTTCCAGGTAAACTCTCGCAGCTTGGCGATAGCAATGAGATGCTTCTGGTGTACTGCTATCTCCATTCTGCAACAAAAACAGTGACAAGGCTGCCGAAAACACACGGTCTTGATCCCAATCAGGATGGCCTTCCAAGTAGCTTTTGAGGGATTCGTGCAGCGCTTCGGGAATTTCGGCCAAAATACTAACGGTTAGGTTCATTTTTAATTAGGATTCTCTGTATATTTTTTCGTCTTCATGGTGGATAGTTGTGGCCATAAACCAACAACTATGAATTACCAATGTCGCATCATTGTGCGCTAAGAGGGGGTAGGGTTGTCAATGTAGATAAATGTTACAACCTCCTGAAAATAAATAAAATATTTACGAAATAATCAGGGTTTTAGGGGTATTTTTGTTACAAAACTTAATCTTAACGTGACAATATGAATATCTATACCTCTAAACTTACAAAATCCCCAGTTCAGGAGTAAGACTGGTATGGTGTCGTTAAACCCTGTGGAAAACCCTGTTTAATCTGTGGAAAACGTTCAATTTGCTTGTGGAAATGCTGTGGAATGTATGTGGAAAATTACTACAAAAAATAAGAATTTTGAAGTACAGATGGCAGCGAAATATTTTAAAATATCTGGGCAATTTGTTTGGACTGACCACACTACAATCTAATATCTAATACCGTTTCACGGAAGCCAGAAGTCAGAATTCAGAAGTCATAAGTTGGAGTTGACAGGCTAAAAACTTTGACAATACAACAGTTTTAGGCAATTATTTGACATTTAGAGTGTAAAACTATTTGTGACATCTTTAAAAGTGAATTGGTATAACAAGAATTTTTGGCGTTGCTGATGCGTGGGTATGATTTATATTTATTAGCGATCGCGCTCACTATTAAATAGTAAGTATTCTAGATTGTTGAGTTTTTATTTTCATACCTTGATTCAGCAAC
>JASJEE010000005.1 GCA_030064835.1 Microcoleaceae cyanobacterium MO_207.B10
ATACCAAATTGATAAATGTTTGCTACAAATATTATCAATCTTGGGTGTAGGGTGTAGGGTTTTTGGTGTGCTTAAATAATATAAAAAACAAAAAAAAGCCTGATTATCAAAGGGATAAAGTCAAAAAACTTGATTAATTAGTTAATAATTGAAGTTTCCTCAAGCATAACATTATTTTTTTAATTGCTATAACTGATAACTGTTAACTGATAACCGAAATAGGAATGCTATATTTCCCAGAAAATCTAAATATATCTTCACCTTTCTGCCATTTTATCTAACTTTTCTCTAACAGATAGTTGAAATCCTGACTGTAGCACCAATAAAAATCCTAATCCTGACAAAATAAAAGCTAAAATTGCTGCTTTCATATAACCTCCAGTTAGTAATACTGAAGCTGAGAGAAAAGTAAATCCACTCATACAAGTAAAAATCAAAATTCTGAGTGCTAAATTAATCCGTTTTAATAATCTATCATTTTCAATAGAACGGACTCGAAATTGAATTTCACCATCTTCAATTTTGTCTTCAATTTGGCGAATTAAAATCTCACTTTTACTTGGTTGTTGTAACTTATACTTAATAAAATTCTTAGTTTGTCTAGCTAATTCACCTACAACTCTACCTCTACCTTGAACAACAGTTAAACTCTTAACAAAAGGTTGAGCGCAAGTAACTAAACTGTACTCAGGGTCCAGTTCCCTAGCGATACCATCCAGAGTAGTTAACGACTTTAAAATAAAAGTCATTTGAGCAGGCAAACGAAATGGTTGCTGTTCAAATAACACATAAATTTCCTCTTTAATTTCATCAAAATTATAAAAATCAACAGGTTTATCTGTAAAATTTTCCAATAAAAAATTCACCAATCTTTTCACAGGCGTCATATCCACCATCGGTTCAATTAAACCGATAGTAATCAAAGTATTAGTAACCTCTTCAACATCCTTTTTTAAAATTGCGAAAAACGTTTTAATCATCTCGTCCTTCGTCAATGACTTTACCTCAGCCATCATGCCAAAATCATAAAAAATCACCCCTCCATTCGAACTAACTGCTAAATTTCCTGGATGAGGATCTGCTTGAAAAAATCCATCTAATAATAATTGCTTCAAATAACAACAAACTCCGATTTCATTAATATGTTCAGGTTTAATATTAGAAGCTTCTAAACGCATCCGGTCATTAATTTTTATTCCCGGTAAATACTCAAGAGTTAATACTTTTGTCGTGGTATGAGTCCAATAAACACGAGGCACAATTATCTCAGAATAATTTTTAAAATTTTCCCGAAACCGATCAGCATTTTTACCTTCTTGTATATAATCAATTTCTTGATAGAGAATCTTAAAAAACTCATAATAAATAGCATCTAACTCATACTTTTTTGCCCAAGCAAAATATCTTTGACAAAAACGGATAACATTTTTGACAACTTTCACATCTAAATCAAATAAAGCTTTTAACCCTGGACGTTGTACCTTAATTACAACTTCCTCACCTGTTTGTAACTGGGCTTTATGCACCTGGCCCAGACTGGCGGCAGCTATGGGGCGTTCTTGAAAATCTCGATACAGAGAATAAAGAGGATTACCAAGTTCAGACTCAATAATGGCGATCGCTTCGGTAGTATCAAAAGGAGGGACTTTATCTTGTAACTCTCCCAACTCTTCAATATATTCACTAGGTAATAAATCGGCCCTAGTTGATAGAGATTGCCCAATTTTAATAAAAGTCGGGCCCAAATCTAACATGGTTTTCACCAACCAGCGAGCCCGATGTTTTCTGACAGACGTAGACTTATTTTCAAACAGATTATCCCACCATAAAAAGAAAAAAAATTTCCCGGCAGCACTAAAAACATCTATTTGTCTTCTCAGAGGAGAATATTGAGTGCGTTGCCAACGAAGAGGCTTAGAAGTATTTTTAGCGACCATACTATAGGTTATGTAAATCTATCCACCGCCCATTGATTGTAACTGGGAAACTGACATTCGGAAAGATGGGTCAATTTATAGAGTGGGGGAGGTGTGGGAAGTAGGGAAGGTGTGGGGAGAGGGGGAAGTGTGGGCAAAAATAGACATTCTCACAATTATTATGCAGGACAACCCAAAAACAATAATACCTTACAGCGCTTTTGAAATTGATGAACCAGATCGTCACAACCAAAACCCTGCTGTAGGGGCGTTTTGCTCCGCAACATATAAAGCGGCAGCTTGGCGTGAGCCAATGGCCATTCGCCCCTACTGTGGTCTACCGAAATGAAAACTGCTGTAATCTCAAAGTTAAGGTTAAAGTGGAAAACTGTGCCGACATATATATAAGGAAAAAAAAGCAATAATGAAAGCGCTTTTCACCCTAGTAGACCACAACTTCAGCCTTCTTGGGATTCGCACCCCTTGTTTCACCGCTCCACCGCTCCACCTACCACCTAGATTTTTAACTGTGGTTTACTCATATAAAAACTGCTGTATACCAAATTGATAAATGTTTGCTACAAATATTATCAATCTTGGGTGTAGGTTGTAGGGTGTGGGGTGTAGGGTGTGGTTAAATCAGAGGAAAAACAAAGAAAAAGGCCGATTATCACAGGGATAAAGTCGAAAAACTTGATTAATTAGTTAATAGTTGAAGTTTTCTCAACCATCACATTCTTTTTTTTAATTGGTATTAGACATTTCCAATAATCAAAAATCAAGTCAATTATCATATAAAAAACATCAATTATTTCTGCCTGCTCCCTGCTCCCTGCTCACTCTTTTCCGGAGAGGTCTTTTGTAGCTTCATGTCCAGAAGAATCAACTTTTCTCTGCTTGCTTTTTGGCAATATCGCTGTTTTTCTGATAAAGTTCAGCTCTGTTCACTGCCACATCATAGCGTGAATAATCAGGTGAAACACTGGCCATTAATTCTGCTGCCTGCTGCCATTTTCCGGCGATCGCCAACCACTCCTGACTAGATTTGGCATTTTTCCCATTAGCAACAGCTTCTTGAGCGAGTCGCACAGCTTGATAAAAAGCCTCTTTTGAGCTAACCTCAGTATTTTGTGAATTATTAATAGGAGTAGATGGAGACTGAGAAACAATATTTTCTGATACCGACCTTTGAGTCAAGTTAGAGAAATTTATCCATTTATTAACTTGCACACCTAAAGTTAACATTAGCAGGCTCATAAAAAAACCACCCATAATACCCATTTGAAACTGATTTTGCTTTTGCACTTCAGTAGGATAAACAGTCTGAGACAAAGGTAGTTGAATTGGTTGAGATTTTTGAGATTTTTTAGTCTGGAAATAATCTGCTAGTTGTTTAAAGATATTAGGTCTAGCTAAAGTAATTTGTTGAGACCAAAGTAATTGATTCTCTGAATCTCTACTAATTTCCTCAAGCCACAATAATTGTTGTTCTTGAACAATCCTACTATTAATTTTTACCCTCCGAATATTATGGGGTGAAATAGCTTCCAGAATTTGCTTAATTTGCTCTACGAGGTGAGACTGTTCTAAGTGTTCAAAATCGGCAGCTTCACATAAAAGTTGCAAGACACCATCAGAAAAAACAGCTCTAATTCTGACACCCACTGTAGCAAGTTCTTCATTAAGAACTTGGATAATTGCTGCTACACTACCCTGACGAGCTTGCATAGTTATATCATTAATCTGATCTGCCATTGGCGGTTACTGAAATTAATTTAATAGTTAACCCAGATGGTTGAATATTACTCTTAATTTATCTGAATTTATCTGACTTCTGTTCTCCGACTCCACACTTAATTTATACTTTATAGAACCCCTAAGTGTATCTTTGACTGAGACTAAATTTTTGAGGCACGGAGTAGTCTGTAGAGATAGGAAATACAACCAAAAGATGGAAAAATATTCCCATACAGCCCATCTCCCCATCACCCTAGCACCCCCTGCACCCCATCACACCATCTATTTTTCTATAGACCCCAAATGGGGTCTATAGAAGTTAAGAGTCTTGTGTTAAAATTTGCGACAGCATTAGAGGGAAAACAGGAAACTGAATTATGGCCAAATCGCTAAGTGGCAAAGTCTTTGTAGTAGATGACAATATTGATACCGATCAAATTATTCCCGCCGAGTATCTGACTTTGGTTCCCTCCAAGCCAGATGAATATGAAAAGTTAGGTAGTTATGCTCTGTGTGGGTTGCCTGATCGCTACGGTAAGTTTATCGAGTCTGGAGAAATGAAGACCAACTATCCCATTATCGTGGCGGGAGAAAATTTTGGTTGTGGTTCTTCGCGGGAACACGCACCCATCGCTCTAGGTGCTTCTGGTGTTCAAGCAGTGCTGGCCCAGTCTTATGCTCGTATATTTTTCCGCAACTGTTCAGCGACTGGAGAATTATACCCATGGGAGTCTGTTGATCGCCTCTGTGAGTTATTTGAAACTGGCCAAGAAGTTACTATTGATTTTGAACAAAACCAAGTAATTAATCATACTTTGGGTAAAACTTATCAGTTGAAGGATTTGGGAGAAGTCAGACCAGTAATTGATGCGGGTGGTCTTTTTGCCTATGCTCGTCAAACGGGTATGATTCCTCAAACACAAAATTCTTAAACTTTTTTTGTCAATGGGAGAGACAAGTTTCTCTCCTTAATTAATGTTCAAATTTTCGATAATTTTCAACTGTTTTATACCAAATCCGCCAAGCGTGAGATGGGATTTTGTAAAGTTACAGTCGTTGCTAAATCAGGGATTGGGTGATAGGACAAGCCTGGTTTTATATCCGGATTTGGTATTATTTGATATTTCATGGTAGGGGCGATTGGCTAATCGCCCCTACAGTCAGGAGGTAAAGTGAGTAGCGTTACTTGAATGTTCTATTTATTAAATAACTAAAAAATATCCCCTCATTTGTTACCTTAAACAGTAAATTTTGTATAATTTTTACACAAAATATTTACCATAATTTCAGAAAACAAAAGAGGGAAATAAAGACAACAATCAAACAGTCACTTTATTTGTTGTCATTAATTTTGCATAAATTGCTGTAGACCACGAGTCATCATATCAACTATTCCCTCTCGCTGATTAATTTCAGTATTTGCCTCAGCTTCTATACGTTCTACTATATCCGGTGAAAGATTAAGCAACTGCTTTAACTTTTGATAAGCAACTTCTTCCTCTTCATTAATATTTGGCTCATCAGGAGTACGAGCACTACAAGCAATTACTTCATAACCTAATTTTAATACAAGTTCCCTTTCTTGTTGACTTTCTAATTTGGGAATTGATTCCTCCAATGGTATATTTTGCATGAGATAATCCCGTAATTCCTCTTGAAGTTGTTTTTGGGAATCTCCTGTAGCAAATAAACTACTGAAACTATTCAACATTAGATCAACTTCCTCTTGTGCCAGTTGTCCGTCAGACCATGCCATATAAGCAACAATTCGCAACAAATTCATCTGGTGTGGAGTAATAGATGGGGGTGGAGGTGGTTGTACTGCCATAAATTTTTCCTCAATTATTGGCTATTCATAGCTCAAGTTTTAACCTAGCATCAAGCTAATAGTTATTATCCAATTGTTGACAATTTTTAAATATTTCCTTTGATATAGCCTTATGCAGGCTGTAAAATTCTAATCAACCTTTTCATTCTATGAAGCTCTCCATAAAAACGCCGATTCTCAAAGGTAGAAAGAAAGTAGTGATCGCCTCTTCCCTCAAAACTCCTTTAACTACTCAACTTTTTCATTGTACGAAGCACTGAAGAAGAAAATCGCGCCGAGAAAATTAGGCTTGCATCCTCAAACCAACTGTGGTTTAATTAGATTAAATTTTACATCCCAAACTTCAAATTGTAACATTAAAAGTAGTATTAAAATCGGTAGCTTGGTAGGTATTTATACTTTATAAATCATCTTCATTGACCTTTCTCATTTGTCAAATTCTTAGAAAATATTCAGCATAAACACTTACTTAATTGTTTACTCATAAGTTACCACTATGATTTCCTCCTGAATTCTGACTCCTGACTCATAGTTTAATACTACATTCTGAAGTGCGGAATGTAGGTTAAATGGTTCGATAATTTCGATTCTGTCTATTCTAGAAAACCCTTGACGAGTTTTTCCCTGATCCTCTGGTTACCTTCCTGGTAGTCTCTTTTTTTCTCAGAGCTTGGACTACCTTCAGAGTTTGGATTGATAATAAAGATGTCAAGCGCAACGACTAACAAATTGGTTAGAGTATTATGCTAAGTGGTATGGAATTGTTTGTGTATCAGTTCCCCCACATTTCACAAGTCAAGAATAGACTTGTCATGAATCTGGTTTGAACAACATGAAGGAGAAACTTTCAATGCAAAAAGTAGATATGTTAAAGGAAATAAACCAAAGTTTTACTGATGAGTTTATTGATTTGGTTCAAAGTTATCAAAATACTGTTGAATATAATCAATATGTATGGATTGATTTTTATAAAAAAACTGACACAATAGACTATTTAAAAAATCACAGAGATTATATAGTAAATAATTCCTATGGTTGGGGTAATAGACCTTTTCATTATATGTGGAAAATTTTAGTTGAGCAAATGCCAGAAAATTTTAGTTTTTTAGAAATAGGCGTACATAAGGCTCAGATACTTTCCCTGATCGGGATATTGTGTAATAGGTTAGGGAAACAAGCAAAAATCATTGGAGTAACTCCTTTTGAACTTTTTCAAGAAACAAGAAAAGTCGGATTTATTCCGTTTATAAAGCAAAAAGTTAGCCGCAAAGTATTGATAGAAGAATTATACAATTATTTGGGGTTAACTTATGATAATACTATAATATTTGATGGCTATTCCGAAGACAAGCTAGTTCAAAATCAAGTAGAAACTCATGGTACATTCGATTTAGTTTTTATTGATGGAGATCATAAATATGAAGTTGTAGCTAATGATATAAAATGCTACAGTAAAATGTTAAGAAAAGGAGGCTTTATAATTATGGATGACTCTTCTAACTTTTTGGAATTTCCAGATTACTATGAAATGGAAGATAAAGATGTAAATCCAGTAGATAAAAAATTTGATAACAAAAAATTTAAGTTTAGTAATGGTAAAGCTTATAGAAAAGTATTCAAAGGATGTATGGGAGTATCTGAAGCTGTAAGAGATCTAATTGAATCTAATGATGAATTTCTTTATCTATTTGCCTGTGGACATAATCGTGTTTGGATGAAATTGAATTAGCAACTTGGAGAGCGAAAAATTTCGGGGGAGATAAGCTGCTGTATATTTAATATGATGATATCGGAAATAAACCTTTCTGCGTCCGCGTTGAAAAAAACTACCAGATTTTCACCATTTATACTGAAAATCTTCTAGTGCGGGCAAAATGCCCGCGAGGGTGTACCTCAAAACAACGGGAAGCGCTGTAAGTATAATATATCATCTCTATAGAAAATCAGGACAAACAACACACATAATGCCCGGCTTTCTCATCCCTCCGCTCCCCTAATAGCTGTCGCACTTGCTCCGCCTTTTCCTATGGGATGCTCTGCAAACATATCGGCGACAGCCGAAACGGGAGAACCCTGGACTTCCCGCTGGAGGAGTTAAGCTTTTTATTAGCATACAGACTCTAACGAAACTCCTAACCACCCAACAAAATTTTTCTCTTGTTTTGCTGTAGGATCTTTCACTGGTACAACTTGGTAACGACTGGGACTAGGGTGAGCTAAAATTACCTGATGAGTAATAAGTTCATCTTGATGAAAAACTGTAACTTCAATAGAGTCACCAGGTTGATAATCTTTGAGGCGATCGCTCAACTTATCTGCACTAACCCGAAAACCATCTATTGCCAATAACTCATCTCCCGCATCCAATCCCGCCAACTGAGCTGGCCCTTTTGCTTCCACAAATTTAATAATTTCGTGGCCATTCTCTGTCACCACATTCATACCCAAATGAGGCCATCTATTATCTTCCCTCTTGAGTCGTAATCCAAAAGGTCTCAAATACTCATCAAAAGGCAATTCATCCACACCATTAATATATTTATCAAAGAAGTCATCTAAATCTAATTCTGCTACATTTTCAATCACGTTTTGTACTTGTTCGGGAGTAAAGCCGATTTCTGATTTACCAAACTTATCCCACATTTGACGCATTACATCATCTAGAGAAAGTTTGTTTTCATGTTTTTCCCGGATTAACAAATCCAGCAATAAAGATATTAATTCTCCTTTTAAGTAATAAGAAATCTGACAGTTATTGCTATTCGCATCCCGACGATAAAGTTTAATCCAAGCATCCCAACTAGACTCACTAACTGGTTGTACTTTTCGTCCTATTGTTGTTAGTAAAAGCGTAATTTCTTTTCCTAATCCCTGCAAGAAAGTTTTAGCATCATATATACCTGCTCTTAACGGAATTAACAAATCATAATAGCTAGTTGTTCCTTCACAAAACCACAGAGAAGGCGTGTAATTTTCCTGTTCATAATTAAATACTTCTAATGCTTTAGGGCGGATACGTTTAACATTCCAAAGATGAAAAAATTCATGGGCAACTAACTGCATAAAGCGATCGCGCTTCTCCTTATTTTTAAATCCAAATCTCGGATAATTTAAGGTACAACTAAATTTATGTTCCAAACCACCAAAACCTTGCCCTGAAATATGTAATATAAACAAATAATTTTCGTATGGTAAACCATCAAAAAGTTCTGCTTCAACCTCAATAATTTTCTTGATATCTGGAATCAACTTTTCTGGTTCAACATTACCCTTACCCCAAATAACTAATTGATGCGGTTTTTCCTGTACTTCAAATTGATATATTTGATGATTTCCTATTTCAAAAGGGCTATCTACTAAAGTATCAAAATCTTTTGCCTCAAATGTATTTTCTGTACTAGGAATTTTTGGTAGAGGTACAGTAACTTGCCAATCAGATTTTGGTGGGATAATCTTGATGTGAATTGGGTATTTCTCACATTCTGGAATATAAAAACACAAAGCTGCCGGATTAAAATACCCATGTGTACTGTCTAAATGATTTGTGCGTACTGTTAATTCATTGCCAAATATTCTATATTGAACTGTGACTTCCGAAACTCCTGATGTTTGAATTTGCCAATGATTTTTACTAAGTTTCTGCCAAGGTAAAAGTCGTTCATTTTCACTATAGGCACAGAAATCTTGCAAATGTTTAGCATATTCTCGGATTAAGTAGGAACCTGGTGTCCATACAGGCATTTTTAAATCTAGTTTTTCAGACTTTTGTAATGAAGAAGGTAGTTGCTCAAGTCTGATACGCAAACTAACCTCAAACAGATGTGATTCTGGATGAGGGATAGATACTTTATATTGAATTGCCGATGTGATAATTGTGGGACTGAGAGAGGCTATTTTAGCTTCAGTCATAGTAACTTATTTTTTACTAATATAACTACTATAGTTAGTGTGACTTAAATATCTAATTTTTGGTTTTTTAAGTTTTAGATTTACACTAATAGTTTTTTGTATCAATATCCTATAATTTTTATCAAATATTTACTTTTCACTGGCTAGCTAAGTGTATTAAATGTTTCTGATTAAGTAAGTGGATAAGTTGATGCTCTAAGTCTCTGTCAATCCAACCTTTAGCCTGTAATTTTTCCATAATTTTGGTAGTTTCGTCTCTGGTTATATCTGTAACATCAGCCAGGTCTTGGTCAGGAATGTTGAATATTTCAGAGGTTTTTTCTGTGTTTTGGCCATAATTTTCTGCTAATTCAACCAGTGTATTAGCAAGTTTTACGGCTGGGGGTCGATGACGCAGTTGATAACGCAGGTTAGTTTGCCGTAAACGTTTGACCATTAATTGCAACATTCGATGATGTAGTTGGGGGTCTTTGAAGAGAGTTTGAATAAATCTTTGGGCCGAAATACTAATTAAACGAACTGGTGATAAGGCGACAACATCGTTTGAGCGGGGTGACTCATCTAGAATTGCCATTTCACCAAAAAAATCTCCTCTACCCAGAACAGCTAGAGTTACTGACTGATCCGTGGATAACCTGCGTCTGACTTTGACCCAGCCTGATACCACGAAGTAAACAGCATTACCCCAAGCATCCTCCATTAATACTACTCTGTCTGCAGGATACTCGTGCTTGACTGCAACGGAAATTAGCCATTCCATGGTTTCTGGGTTGGCTCCCTTGAATAAAGGAAAAAGCTCACTAAAGGCTTCTGTCTGCATGAAAATTAGCGCTCTGTGTGGTATCTTGTCTAAAATTTTTTCAACTCAATAGTTATCATACTGGAGTTTCTTGAGTTAAGCAAAATTATATTTTAATTCCTAACTATTTATGAGGGGCAAAAATAATTCATAATCAACAAATTACTAAAAAAACGGGCTAACCCGATTTTGGTTAACCCGCCTATTTGGGAACGCGCAAATGAATTACTTCTGCACTACCAATTTGACATTAGCGTTTTGTAGACCACGTTGCTTGACAGAAGCTAAGGTCTTATTAACGGCATACTTCTGATTAATAGAGTTGATCAACTCAGTTTGATTGTGCTTTTTAGCAACACCCCACAAGTCAGCGATTAGATCAAAAGAACCATCGCTATTGCGAGACCAACCTAAGTCATATTCGCCTTCAAGAACAGCAACGATATCAGAGCGTACACGTTGGCCATTGTAGCCACGAACATCAGCCTCAGACTTAACTGTTATTCCCAAGTCGCGAAGGGAAGATTTTAAAATTTCAGCGTCGGTGATTTTAGTACGCAGTGTGCTGAAGTGAGACATTTGGATTTCCTCCTAGATTTTTAAACTGACAACAGAAACAACAACGGTTTTTATCGAACACTACCACTGCTCAGAAGAGTTGAGTTTAACCTTAAGCATATGTGGTTTTTTTGAGAAACTGCTAGCAACCTCAATTTGCTAGCCTTTACTCCTGTTTGGACCAGGAGAAAGCTTTTTAAAACTCCAGTCTTTGGTACTCCGCGACTGAAGATGCAGCAGGCCGCGCACGTTGTCTAGCCCAATCTCGTAGAGCTGTTACTTGTTCTGTCATGGTCTTCGACAACGGTAGTGTAGATTTAATAGCGGCAATGATATCTAGCTGCGTAAATTCTCTATCTTGAGCAAATGCTTCGTACATAGAAGCGATGATACCTTGCTCAATTTCTGCACCAGAAAATCCTTCAGAGACATTAGATAATTGATCTAAATCGAAGCGTTCAATATCTCGTCCCCTCTTTACCAGATGAATCTTGAAAATATCTCGGCGTTCTTCTTTTGTTGGTAAATCTACAAAGAAAATTTCGTCAAATCTACCTTTTCTTAAGAACTCCCCAGGTAAACGTTCTACCCGGTTGGCGGTTGCCATTACAAATACTGGGGAGGTTTTTTCCTGCATCCAAGTCAGGAAAGAACCAAATATGCGACTTGAAGTACCTCCGTCAGAGTCAGCCGATCCCGTACTACCTGCAAATGCTTTATCCAGCTCGTCTATAAATAGAATAGTAGGTGAAATTGATTCGGCTGTTTTGAGAGCATTTCGCAAGTTAGCCTCAGAGCGTCCTACCATTGAGCCATCATAGACTCTACCCATATCCAGCCTTAGCAATGGTAGACCCCATAGACGAGAAGTAGTCTTGGCAATTAGAGATTTGCCACATCCAGGGATTCCGAGAATTAACATTCCTTTGGGTTGAGGTAGCCCATATTCTCGGGCACGCTCTGTGAATGCATCGGAACGTTGTCTTAACCAACGCTTCAATTCTTCTAGGCCACCAACAGCGTCAATGGTTTCATCCTCTTCTATAAATTCGAGAATTCCATTGCGCCTTATGAGCTGCTTTTTCTCAGACAGAACGATATCTACTTCTTGTTCAGTTAAACGTCCTGCTGTGACATTAGCTTTGCGATATACTTTCTCTGCTTCGTCTTTTGTCAGACCTAAAGCTGCTTTCAGGAGCTTTTCCCTTGTCTCTGTAGAAATGCGACGATTTTTTGTTTGTTCTAACTGTTGGGACAAAACTTGATTTAATTCTTTCATGTCCGGAAGTGGAAAGTCTAAGACGACTACTTCCTTTTCCAATTCAATTGGAACATTTTGCAATGGAGACATGAGAATGATCGTCTTGTTTGTACCTTTAAAGTTAGCGATCGCATCTCTTAACCACCTAGTTACTGGTGGTGAGTCTATAAATGGGTGTAAGTCCTTGAATATATAGATACTAGCATTACTGTTAGGATCTCGCTGTCTAATTACCCACTCTATAGCTGCTTCCGGCGAAACTGTATTATGCTGAGTCGTATTACTTCTGTGACCGTATTCTACAATACCATGAGTTACTGTCCAAACAAATACTTTCCGCTGGGGTTTAGCCTGAGCTATTACTGCAATTGCCTGCTCTGACCGCTCTTCCTCGGAAGTCACAAGGTAGATCAGAGGATATTGAGCTTGGATTAGAATGTTAAGTTCTTCTTTCATAGTCCTCGATCTTTATAGAGACGGTGCAATTTAACTATGGCTTGGTTCAATTTATGTATTTTTCCCCTAATATCACATTGATTAATCTATAACACTTTCTGCAATAGCTTTATCAATTGATTCAGATGCAGCAAGGGTAAATTAGCAGGGTACTAACTCTTGCTCTCCCGGTTGAGCTTTCGATCTATCTGATTCCGGGGTTTGGTTCACTGGTGATATACTTTTATCTGCCAATACGTTTGGCTGATTTTTTAAGGAAGCCAGTTCTCCCTCTCGCATCACTACTGAACTCGTACACTCTGGACAAGTATATACCCGGTGGGTCTGCCCATATGTTCCCGCTTCATCAACTACCTCTGGGTTCTCAAGATAGAATGAGATTGCCCTTTCTGCAATTGATGACATTGGTTCCGAGTCAACTGCTGCTCTGATTTTGAGCTGGCGATGCAGTTCTGGTTGAATATATAACGTAACTTTTTGCTTGTCTTGCATATGACAGTCAACTTGTTTACCCGGGTATGTATCTTACTTTAACTACTGTTTCTAGGAATGTCAAGCTGTTAAACCGCTTTAACTCTATTATTGTAATATTTTGTTACATTTTTCCAGTTTTTTCAGAAACATAAAAAGCTGTATTATTTACCAGATAATAGTTACAAGTATTTTAATCAATTATATTTTTAGTGCCTTATCCTTAATCTTTAACAAAAATAGAAATCTGAATTATATTTTTTCCAGAAAATGGACTAAGTAAATAAAGTATATGTACTTAGAAAGCTAAATGTCATACCGAATGTATAGGTTATGAGTATAGATAAAATTACTACTTATGAATTTTCAGACATCAATAAACACATACCAGGTTCAGAAGGTAAAACAAAATATATTGGCAAGCTTTGGCAAGTTATAGACTACAAATAGTTTTAACAGCAAATTAAAACTAGGTTAAAGAAAAGAGTTTGTTATTATTTATTTAGTAAGTTAGTTAAGTTAGTAAGTACCTCAGCAACATTAATTACAAAGCTGATAGAAGATAATGAGTAAGTAGATAATGTTGCAGCCCTTACTTAACTTAAGCAATATATTAGAACTAATAGTTAGGAATGAACATATACCTATCATTTATAGTTTGTGCAGGTTTACTCACCTGTCAACTGCCAACATTAACAGCCCAAGCTCTAGTAGCAACTGTACCTAAACCTGAGATTTTAGTAGCTCAAGAAAATGCCCCCGAAAATACCAAAAGAAAAACTTCACCTCAGCCCGTAAATAATAGGAATACAGGCTATAGTCGTCGTCAGGCAATCAAATATCGATTTGAATGTAACTCAAACAACCAAACAGTTTTAGCTATCTATCAAGCACGACGTAACCGTAGAGGAAACATAGTATCTTCCTGGGAAAAAATTACCGAGCGACCACTAATTCAATGGACAAAAGAAGGCTCTGCCGAATTTGGGGAGGAATTAACCCCAGAAGACCGTTGTCAGGGTGTCACAGCTAACTTTAACTATCACTTCCTTCGTACCGAAAGTAGACCCAGACTACCGCCATTAAGTGAGGGAACTGTCAATGGAAGAGCCGTCGTCTGTGCAGCACCAGAAGAAACCTGCAACCAAAATAATGTTCTCTGGACTCTGAGAAGCAACAACAAAGATACCAACGGTAAAATTATTAAGCAACTACTGAGCGCACTGCGAGGAGAAGCTAGCAGTCAGTTAATCATGGAAAGTCAAGATGAAGCGGAAATAGAAATCTCTTCAATTAATATGGAAAATCTGATTGATGCCATTATTGACCAAGAAAGTACCAAGATAGATGCAGAAAACTAAGTTCCTGAAAAACACTATAGATGACAGAATATTTGATTCAGAAATTAAGGTTGGTGCCTATTAGATCGAGTAAAAAATTATAGATAAAAACAATGAAAAACCAAAATATATTGCCAATAACTTGTGTGGCGGCGATGGCTGCTCAAATGCTAATAATTAATACAGAGTTTAGTTTAGCAAAAAGCATTACATCGTCAACTGTATTAGCTCAAAATAGTATATCTAATCAGAACAAAAGTAAAAATTCGACTCCTTCGGTCAACCCTAAAAATATACATTACAGTCGCCGTTACGCATATAGATATCAATTTGAATGCACGCCAGAAAATCAAACAGTGCTAGTCATATACCAAGCACGACGTAACCGTCAGGGTGAAATTGTAACATCGTGGCAAGAAACAACCAAGCGACCTCTTGTTCAATGGACAGAAACCGGTTCGTTAGAGTTTGGCGAACGTTACACTCCGGAAGTCCGTTGTCAAGCAGTTACAGATAGATTTAATCACCATTTTCTTAGGGGAGGAGGAAGTGCATATCTCCCACCTATGAGTGAAGGAATTTTTAATGGGATGGCTGTAGTTTGTGCTGCCAAAGCTGGAAATTGTAATTCAGATAATTTGTTGTGGACTCTGAGAAATCAAAATAGAGGCACTAACGGTAAAATTATTATGAATTTGGTAAGTTCTCTCAAAGGTAATGCTAGTGTGCCGCTAATAATTGAAAGCAATGATTCTGAAAATATAGAAAGTCAAGGGAATGAATGGGTAGAAAAATTGGCAGTTATTGATGGGTTAAAAGCAGCATCAGTAAATCAGGAAAAAATGTTGGAAGTGGATATGGAAAACTTAATTGAACAAGTAATAGAAGAGCAAAAAGAATTGGAAAATGTTAAAGAGTAAGATTCAAAATTCTAACTGTTAAGCCCAATAAAAATGAAATGAAAAATTTGATAACTCTGATGGCAATGAGTCCGATTTTTTGGGGGCTTTACTGTTGCCAGGTAGCATCAACCACCAACCAAATAAATAATTCTCAGATTCAAACAATTACTAGTTTTAAATCAAACTCTGCTGTAGAAGCGATCGCCAGACCTTTAACCGTGAGATTATTAGGAGAAAATATAGCTGGTTCCGGGGTAATTATTTCTAGGGAAGGAAATGATTATTTTGTGGTGACTTGCGCTCATGTAATTGATTCAAATCAAGATGCAGAATTGACAGTTTTAACTGCAGATGGAGAAGAATATATTGCTAAGACAGATACTCGATTTAATTTTACAGATATAGATTTAGCAGTAGTGAAGTTTCACAGCAATAATGAATATCCTATAGCGGTGGTTAATTCTAATTTAAACTTAAGTTTAGGAGAACAAGTTTATGTAGCTGGATTTCCTAATTATGATCGTGAGACTACAAATAGAGGTTCTACTATGGATTTAGGAATTCAACCATATAATTTGACTCAGGGAAAAGTTAGTCATGTACTTAATTTACCTTTAGAAAGAGGTTATAAAATTGGTATGAGTAATGAAATTGAAATTGGTATGAGTGGCGGACCAGTGTTGAATAAAAAGGGTGAGTTAGTGGGGATTATCGGTAGGGCAAAATATGCTTTTGGCGGTTTTGATGCTTATCGATTTTCTGATGGTAGTACACCTTCAGAAGAACTTTTAGAAGAATTGATATCTGCTAGTTGGGCAATTCCTATTTATAAGTTAGATAGACAGGATAAACATTTTAATATCATCAATAAATCAGAAAATAGGAATCTTGGTAAAATTAAATATTAATCGGAAGTAAGGTACAGAATTATGCTAAAAAACAAAAAAATATTAAAGACATTTATTGCGGGAATTGTTATTAGTATGACTAGCAGTGCAACTGCTGAAATTGGAAAATTAACAGTAGAGGAAATTAACTCTATTGCCAAACAAACAACCGTGTTAATTGCTCCAAGATTAGATGAAGACGAATTAGCCGATCTGTTAGATAGAAAACCAGTAAAAAGATGGACGGTAGGTTCTGGGGTAATTATTGCTAAAGAAGGTAAAAAATATTATGTTTTGACAGTAACTCATAACTTTAGTCAAGAACAAGTAATAGATAATGCACCTTATGGTATTGTCACTAGCGATCGCCAAGTTCATCAAGTTACTGAAATTAAAGATAATCAAGAATGTACAAAGAGTTTTTTAGATGCAATAAAAAATCAAAAGTTAGAAACACCATTGATAAGATTTGGTTGTTTTGAAAGCCAAGCAATTAATGGATATGACTTAGCAGTAGTTAGTTTTGAAAGTAAAAAAGACTATCCTATCGCCTCATTAGGAGATACTAGTAAATTACAAGAGGGAGAGCAAGTTTATATTTCTGGCTGGCCAAAGATTGAAGCTGAACCAAAACTCAAATCTGATGGTACCCCACTATTAGATTCAGAAGGCAAAATAGTGTGTAAAGATCCCGCACCTCAAAGGCAAAGACGTTTGGCATGGGGACCATTAAAAGCTGCTATTCCTGTCACGGAAAAAGAGAATGGTTATAGTTTATATTATACAGATTATACTCGTCCTGGTATGAGTGGCGGTCCTGTATTTAATAGTAATGGTGAAGTAGTAGGAATTCACGGTCGAGGTTCTACAAATAAACTTATTTGCGGACAGATGTATCAACCAAAAGAAAATCAATCAAAAGCTAGAAATAACTTGCCAATAAATTCTAGTAAAACCTCAGAATCTGATAATAACTGGCAACGTTTTGATGGATTTGAATCTCAAGAAAATTTACCTGGGAACCAAGATAAAACCTTAGAATCTGATAGTAACTGGCAACCTTTTCCAGGATTTGAACCTCAAGAAAAGTCACCTCAAGACCAAAATAAAACCTTGAATGCCGAGAATGAATGGCAACCTTTTCCAGGATTTGAAACTGAAGATAATTTACCGAATACTCCAGCTAATACTTTAGAAACTGACAGTAATTATAATAATTATAATGATTCTGATTCTAAAAAATTGAATTCTAATGAGATATCAACATCAATTTATGAATTAAAGAAAATGTATAGTAGTGCCCAAAATATTGATTACTCTCAACAGTTAATCAAACAGATTGGAGTGAATTTATCTTTTAAATTAGAACCTCCTAAACGAAATTTAATTCAGTCAGAAATAACAACAGTTCCTAAAATTAAAACTCCTGGTATAGGTGGGAAAATAGAAGATGATGGGTTTGATCGAAACAAAAGAAAAGAGGCAGAAGTTGCAGCCAGGGATAATGATGGATTTATCGATCCAAATCAAACAAAAGAGGGAGGATTTGAAGACCCCAACGATACCATAGACAATATCTATAAACTTTTTAGTTTTGATGTCGAAAACCTGGGTAGGGATCAACCATCTGGTGGAGATGGCAGTATCTTGCTAGGAAATTAACACATCAGAAAATACAGAGTGCATTAAAGGAGAAATATCTAGTAGAGACAATCGATAAAAATGCTATATGCTTTTCTAAAAAAAATTTCCAAATATTCTATTTTTCTTGGTGGAATTTTCCTCAGCTTTCTACCAATAAATCCCGTTTTGGCTAAACTATCACCAGAAGAAATTAATTCTATAGCCAGACAAACAACAGTTTTAATTGCTCCAGCTTTAACTCCTGAATTACGAGAAGATTTAGAAGAAAATCGCAAAAACCCGCTAATAAAATCAGGTATTTGGAATCCAGGTTCAGGAGTAATTATTGCTAAAAATGGAAACAAATATTATGTGCTAACTGTAGCCCATAATTTTCTGCAAAGACACCTTGATAATAAAAAATATTGGCAACAGTTAGGAGGCATTCCCTACTATGGAATTAGAACTTATGATGGCAAAGTTCATATCGTAAAAGATGTCAATGATGGCAGAGGATGCCCCCTAAAAGGCAACCCAAAACTAGCAGTTTTAGTAAGATTTGGCTGTCGCGATCGCTTTATTATGAACACAGATATAGTAGATTATACCATCGGTACAGACCAAATTAGAGGCATAGATTTAGCGATCGTCACATTTGAAAGCAAAAAAAATTATACAGTTGCTCCCCTTGGAGACGCTAGTCAGGTTAAACCTGGGGAGAGAGTATATATTTCCGGATGGCCTGACCCAGAAAGAGAAAAAGACCCGCAAACAGGTAGATGTCGCGAAAAAGTAGCTCGCAGACAAAGGCGTTTAGCGTGGGGTCCGGTAATAGAAAAAATGAATCCCGACCCGCAACATCAAGGCTATAGTATTTTTTACACTGATGAAACTGCTGCCGGGATGAGTGGGGGGCCGGTATTTGATAGCAATGGTCGTGTAGTTGGCAGTCATGGGTTAGGCAGTCAGAATAAACCTCAGTGTGGCGGTAATATTGAGGCCGGTAGTGGATCTGAGTCTGCTGCTAATACTAATGTTTCTAGTGGGAATAATCTTGATTTTAATAAGTTGCAAAAACAATATAGTAGCGGTCAAAATGTCGATTATTTTCAGAAGTTAATGGCAGAATTGAACTTCAGTTTGGCTTTTAGACGGGAGTTGCCACCACCGGAAGTTATTAAAGCTGGTATCAGTCAAATGAACAAGCAGAAAATTGCTAGCACTAGTGGCAAAGTTGAATTTGATGCTAGGGAAGATGTGTTTAACGACCCCAATGATGTTGTGGATGATATCTATAAATTGTATACGTTTGAGTTAGAAAATCTAATCAGAGATGAACCTTCTGGGGGTACAGGGAGTTTATTATTGGATTAAAAAGAGTATTTGTAAAGCTTTGTAGTGTCAAGCGATCGCTTTAGGCAACTTCCCCAAAAATATCCACCAGGGAGGTACTGCACCTCCTGTTGCCAGGTTATCAGCACGGTGTCTCACTTTTCTGCCTCTGGTGGAAAAAGGAAGATAGAGGAATCTTTCCGTTTTGTTACAGTCAAAAGTGATGAAGTTGTTAATTTAAGTTGCGATCGCTTAATTTTTCACGAACGTCCATTAAAATTAATCCTAATTTATTTTTACCTGTGCCATCTTTGCCACAACCCCAGTAATAGTCACTTGGTGAATTCTCGACAATTAACTCATCACCTGTTGACAGCAAAATTTCCCGAATATCGGCATGAGTTTCAAATTTCTTGAAAACACCCCTTTCCATAATTTCATCTTTGACTTTTTCCCAATCTCGTCGCAGTGGATATTTTCGACTGCGCCCCATTTTAGCTGCTTCCTTTGGAGTTTTTACTTCCCGAATTTTCTCAAACCAATAGGGTTCTGTGGTAACAAACTTTTGAGCTTGAAAATAATGTTCGTTCGTCACCCACCAAAATTCATCAAGTTCAAAACCATATCGGGAAAAGTTGGAGAAGCAACCATAAGTTTTTGTACGAACACCGTAAAAATAAATAGGCATAATAGAAAAATATTTTATTTTATTATTCAGGACTTACGAAAAATATCCAATCACACACAATTTGTAGGGGCGATTGGCCAATCGCCCTAGATTATGATTATTATATTGTTGCAAATTGCCTAGCGTGCAAGTTATGAGAGCATTGTCTGCGCTTTCTCAGTTACTAAGGGAACTCCGCCGATGAGTTTTCTGAACACACTCTTTAAAGGATTGCTACTTCTAAAGCCCACCTATCGGGTTCTTCGCCCTCCCCGTTCTCACACGCCCATTGTTTTTTACAATGTTACTCTTCCTCTCGTACTAAGTATGTAGGCTCTAAATGTTAGGTCACGCTAGGTTTAATCGCACAGATTGGTTTTAAATAATATCTTTTAAATAATATCAATGAAAGCAACCTCCTTTTGTAGTTGTAAATTTTGAACATTGATTTTTGCAACGCTTCCACCAAGATTTGAACCTGGAACCTTCACTTTAGAAGAGTGTTGCTCTATCCATTGAACTATGGAAGTATTTTGCTGCAAGAATTGAACATAAATTTGTCCCAAGCCTCCACCAGGAATTGAACCCGGAACCTTCACTTTACAAAAGTGTTGCTCTACCTATTGAGCTATAGAGGCGATCGTATAGAATCTGAATAATTAATTATCGTATGATCGGCGAAGTCAGAACTCAGAAGTTTGAAGTCAGAAGTTAGGAGAAAGCAAGGATTTTAATATAGGAAGAGAGTAAGGGTTTAAAATATCGAAAGTCTGTTACGATAATATTTATTTTTCAAGGTTTCTCAAATTTTACCTAGTTAGCTTTTGATGTGGTAGCGGAGGTGAGAGTTGCACTCACTGATTTTTAGGGTATGAACCTAATAAGCCACTCTTGCTTCATCTCCGCATGGTCTATCCTTGACTGGAATCGAATTGAAAAATACAAATATCAGTTATTTAACTGAATTTTCTTGATAGCTAAAAATAAACATAACTATTTTTTTCGGTGTACCTGTACTTTTCTATCTGGGTTTTGCTTTCTCACCCACAATAAAAATTTTTGCATTTGCGCTTCATTTTTTAGCCTATCAGTTGTATTTAATTCCTGAGCTAAACGCTTGTTATCAAAGAAGGCATGAATTTGTTTATGACAGGCTGAACAAATATTAATAGTCGGCCCTGGAGCAGCTTTTTTGCGTTTGGTGTTTTGTCTGGGGATTAGGTGATGAACTGTTAATCGTTCCATCTCCCTTTCACAGAGTTCGCATTGCATAGAAGTGGTTTTTAATGTTTTAAGTTGTGTTCTATTTTATCTAACATTTGTTTCTCCTTGATTTACAGAAAGTTGGAAATTTGCGATTTTGTAGTATGTTTAATTGGCGATCGCCAACCTTTCAAAAACCATCTTTAGCTTATACTACAATATTATATTAAGTTTTCCAGGTTAATATGGGCATTACTACTATGGAAGCATTCAGCTTTCCCTTTCCTTGGCTTATTTTTATAATACATAAAATACTACAAAACTGTCAAGGGGGTAAAAAAATTTTTTCTAGAGTCCATATTTGTGATCTAAAAAATAAAGATAAATTAGAAGTGTAAATATTTGTAGCACACCCTAATTAGAAAAGTCTACAAAAGCATCTCAATATATTCCAGCAAACCCAGGAAACAATATTCATGGTTTCATAAACTGGATAATAAGAAAGGTGAGCAATTAACGCCCACCTATTTAACTTGACAGCGCTTTTCGCTCTTGATGAACCACATCGCCATTAACAAAACCCTGTAGGGATGCCCTTATGCAACGTCCCTACAGTGGTCTACCGACATCAAAACCGCTGTAAATGATTTTAGCGATCGCTCCTACTTAAACCTTAAACTTCTCAGTTATTCGCTTCATCGCCTCCTCAACATTCTCCCGACTATTAAAAGCAGAAATACGGAAGTAACCCTCACCTGCAGCACCAAACCCAGAACCAGGAGTACCAACAACATTACAAGTTTGCAACAACTTATCGAAAAAATCCCAACTCGATAAACCCGCGGGAGTCTGAACCCAAACATAAGGCGCATTCACCCCACCGTAAACTTGTAACCCTGCAGCTTGCAACTGGGAGCAAATAATCTGAGCATTTTCCAGATAAAATCCTACTAAAGCCTTCACCTGTGCTTTTCCTTCTTCAGAATAAACTGCCTCAGCACCACGCTGCACGATATAAGAAACCCCATTAAACTTAGTAGACTGACGACGGTTCCAAAGTTTCCATAATTCCACATCCGAACCATCAGCAGCTTTCGCCTTCAGACTTTTGGGTACAACTGTCAATGCACAACGGGTGCCAGTAAAACCAGCATTTTTAGAAAACGAACGAAACTCGATCGCACATTCTCGCGCTCCCTCTATCTCATAAATAGAATGGGGAAGACTCGCGTCAGTGATAAAAGCTTCGTAAGCAGCATCAAACAAAATAATTGCATCATTTGCCTTCGCATAATCCACCCAATTCTTGAGATACTCCTTCGTTGCAGTAGCACCAGTAGGGTTGTTCGGAAAACATAGATAAATCAAATCTACCTTTTGAGAAGGAATTTCGGCAGTAAAATTATTTTCTGCAGTAATTGGCAAATAAACCAACCCTTCATACTCGCCCTTATCATTAACATGGCCAGTATGACCCGCCATCACATTAGTATCCACATAAACAGGGTACACAGGGTCAGTCACGGCAATTTTGTTATTTTTGCCAAAAATATCGAGAATGTTCCCAGTATCGCACTTAGACCCGTCAGAAATGAATATTTCCGAGGCATCTACATCACATCCCCTAGCCTGAAAATCTTCAGTTGCGATTTTTTCCCGCAACCAACCATAACCCTGTTCCGGGCCATAACCTTTAAAAGTCGAGCGATCGCCCATTTCTGCCACCGCCTCAATCATGGCCTTCCGACAAGCTTCTGGCAGAGGTTCGGTAACATCTCCAATGCCCAATTTAATAATTTGGGCCTCTAGATGAGCTTCAGCAAAGGCATTGACCCGTCGAGCAATTTCAGGGAATAGGTATCCTGCTTTAAGTTTGAGGTAGTTATCGTTAATTGTTGCCATAGTAAATTCCAAGAAACATCTAAATCAGCTTACTCCAAATCAAAAAAGTAGGGCACTGTATTAGCACCCTACATTTTAATCTCAGAAATATTTAGCTTTAGACTAAACTATTAAATTAATTCTAGAACCAGTACATCAGAGTTGAGACTAACCTTTCCATTTGAGTCTTTCTGAACTGCCACAATGTAGTTGAGGCCAGTCTGAGACTCAACACCTGCTTCCACAGTGGTATTAGTCTTAGTCAAAGTTACAGGAATATCAACAGTACCATCTGCACCAATAGTACCAGTCAGTTCATTAACTCCGATGGCCGTATTAGCTTCAAATGGGTCGATATCAAAGCCACCATCCTCAGTGTACAATGCCGACTCTAGTACCAGTAGGGAAATTTCCTCACCAGGATTACCAGTAACTCGTATGGTCTGAGAAGCATCAGAAACCTGAGCTTTCAGATCAGCTATACCCACCGCTGCAATTTCAGGTGCACTAGGTAAGTCAGCTTCCACTATTGCTTGAGAACCAGTATCACTGTTTGGTATCCGATAAGTTTCAGCTCCATAAACACTACCATCACTAAATTCAGCAATTATTTGAGTTCCAGTTAACTCTAGACCAGAGACACTAGCCGAATCAGCAGGTCCAGGTCCTGCCGTACCACGGGTGCTACCAGGATCATTATCCACGGAGAATGAGAAGGTCTCACCAGGGTCAAAGTCGTTGAGGATAATCTCAATAGCATCAAAACCACCATCCCTTGGTTTTAGGAACTGATGAGATACAACTTGCAGTCCTGTATCAGCATCAACAGTAAAGTTTTTACTTTGTATATCACCAGCAGTTCCATCGGGGTCAAAGAACATATCTGGGAACATACCTGTACGCAAGTCAATGACTACGCGATTGAGTTCTTGACCAAAAAGGGAGTTGTTTGTAATCTCGAATGAACCCGCTTTGGCAGTGCTACTGCTATTAGGCTCAATCTTAAACAGCGCCTGAGCTTCTGTATTGTGCGTAGAAGCTAATGCCACGGTAAATGGAGCTTCTGTCGAGAACCCAGCAGTGTCAGTAGCTTTAACTATGACATCAGCAATACCAGACACACCGTCAGCATAATCTAGAGTTAGCTCACCTGTAGTTTGATTAATAGTTGGAGTTGTAGCAAACAAGCTGGAATTGGTAGTAGAAACCTCATAAGTCATCTGCTGATCAGTATCTTCGACATCATCAAATACCTCAAATACATTTATGACAGTATTGGGAGCACTTTCTGGCAGAACCATGTTCTCAATTCCACTGGTTGTTGGTACATTGTTCGGTACAAAACCACTTGCTGTCAGTGGTAAGAAAGCATCTGTAATTGTAGAACTTTCACCACCACTAGTAATTACTACATCCAGTAGCTCACCTGTTGGAGAAGTAAACTCAGGGAAGAAACCTTCAATCCGGTTACCTGATACCCGTGTAATCTGTGCTTCTTGTCCACCAATAGTCACAGTTGTGTCATTAATATTGCCAGAGAAGTTAGCACCACCAATAGTAAACGGATTACCACCTATTGCAGGAGCTCGCCATGGGAAAATATCGTAAGCAAGCACCTCACCAATATCAGCACCATCTATTGGTGTTGAAACTGTGAGATAGTCATTACCAAAATCAATACCTAAGATTGTGCCACCAGGTCCTTGAGTCACATCTAGACTCGAAGATAAGTTAGTAAACTCTTCTAACTCCTCAACAGCAGTTCCATCCGGGGATAGAGAAATATTATAGAGCTGATCATTCCATTTTTGTGCGAGTAAGTTACCACGCATTCCACTATTGAAAGTCGTTGCCCGATATTCAACAATTCCATTAGTAGAAGAATCTAAATGAGTTAATGGAGCAGTATATACTCCTGGGATTGATGCTTCACCCACACCCCCATAGTAAACATTTTGGCGAGTGTCAGTTAATCCTCGATTACGATTAGGACTACCATAATATTCTCCCTCAACAATCAAATTCAGCTCATCAGGAGCAGTTACTCCATCTGCTTGAGTATCAGGTCCTGTTGATTCTACTCCAAAAGCACCATTAGGACCATTGTCAGTCGCGTATATATTTCCTTGTGTCGTGTATACCAAATCTAATCCATTGCGGATTCCAGAAGCAAAGACGGAGACATCTACTGGTTGTTTAACCTCTACGATATCCCCAAATACCTGGTCGTTATTGATTTCACCTGTGGCAATTTCTTGATAGTCAATTACCCCTTGGAAACCAGGTTTCAAGTCAGCTTTCAAAATAGCAGCCGAGAAAGGAGATTCTGGTAAGTCCCCGATTGGATCAGCAATAACACCTGCATTTGTGTTGGAACCAGTTAAAATTAACAAATCACCATTTTCATCGAACTCTAGACCGTTAACAGCGTGGTCATGGTTGGAGACTGGTAAACCTGTAACTACTGGCTTAACTTCTGTAAAATCTGGTCCTTCGAGTACCACTACCTCTCCGGAGTAAGCAGAAGCTTCACCTTCAGGGATAGCTCCACCACCGTTACCATATATTTCACTAATGGATAAGTAGACTCTGACTGGATCATCTTCAGAGTTATATTCATCGAATGGGTTAAATCCGATTCCTAGAATAGATTTAGTAAATGCTGTCGGACCAACTACGGGTAGTTTGCCTATAGTTTTGACTACTTCCGAATCAACTACATTGTAATTATCGTCGAATGTTAAGATTTGCAGTTGACCAAACATAGTACCTACATATAGTCGCCCATCAGGTCCCCACTCAGCAACTGTGAGGTTGTTAATATCATAATTTGTTTGCGTTGCTTGATCCTGAATAATAGAGGTGTCAAATTCAGGGGGTATAGTGGCATCATAGATGAAGTATTCTGTTTGGCTTCCATTGGGAGTTTCAATGGTTAACGGTACAATATTACCTTCTGGTCCTGCAGGAACATCAACCATAATTTTGTTCCCAAGGATGCTAACATCCACACTACTCTCTGGTAGAGCTACGCCATCCCAGGTAACTGTAACTGGTTGGTTAGCATCTGTAGAGAAGAATCCTACCCCTTCTAAAGTAATTGTTTCACCAACAAATGATGCGGGTTGTGGATTAGCTTGAGTATTCGCATTGTTAATGAACGGTGCTAAATTAGTTTGATCGTTGGTGACATTCTCTAAGGATACATAAGCTCCATCATCGATAGAGTATTTAACTGTTCCTGGTAGGTCAGCTAATGTATCGATGGCGAAGCGGGTTTCTATCTGGTAGGTTACTCCTTCTATCAAGTCAATATTTTCTTGGACTGACTCGAAGATACCATCTGCATCGGTATCAATAGAGAATTGATTAGCAAATCCCCCTTGTGCCAAGAAATCATAACTACCAGTAGTAGGTGCGGTGAAATTATTAGTCATCTTCACCACAGTGTCACCACTGAAAGGTGAACCACCTATGGTACTTCCACTATTGCCAGCATTAATTTCTAGTGGTGTTACCATGTAGTCAAGATCATTTCGCTCTGTAATCACTTCCATATACTCTGGAGAAGCTGGCAAATTAGCCATGAGGGTAGATAAGTCAGCACCGTTAGTAGGATAGTATTCTGTCAGTATTCCTGAAGCATTATCAATGGATTCAATGTAAACATACGCATAACCAGGCAAAGTTACATCTGGTCTAATAGGAGAAGTAGCATCTTGTATTGTTAATTCAACTTTATTTTCCCCTAGAGATAGGTCAGTCTGAATATTTGGCAGATTAGCAATATACTGACCATCAACTGTCCATACCCAGTCTGTTAAAGAACGACCCGGTTCGTGAGTGTGAGACTCATCACCTCCCAGGTTTACCGAGACAGAACCATCGCCATCATAGTCAATCAGGTAACCTCCCTGATCATCCATTACCACATGCAAGTATATATCGGCAGGTCCCCATTGTCGACCGCCTTTTCCAGGTGGAGTTACCTCGATCGCATTAACGATAGCAGCACCAGAACTGCTAGTAAACTCTAGATTCAAAAAGCCATCGAATACAAGAGCTGCTTCTGCATCCTTAAATGTCTTACTTAAGGCTGTATCTGCTCCCACCTCAGCTGTAATGTCAAGGTCTGTAAATAGTGATTGCCCTTCAGCAGTAGCGCTAAATTGTCGCTGCAAAATAGTATCATAGAAGGTTTCGGCAAAGTGTAAAGTCACCTCATACAGACCATCCTCTGGTACAGGAATAGCGTAACTAAAGGTATCTCCTACACGATGGCTGTTGTAGATTTCAGCATCGACGATAGGATTAGTGATGGTGGCAGTATAAGTGTCAGCAACTCCTGTATCATTGAAGTCTCGGTCTGCTTCCCAAGGGAACTCTCCATTAACAGCAACTCCACCAGTATTGATATAGATTGTATCTGGGTTGTACTTAGGGCTAACTGTGACTGTAAAGGTTTCCTCTGTAGTCAGATTTGTCGTGTCTGTGGCACTAAGTGTCAGCTCTACAGCTTCAAAATTACTAATGTCTGCGTAACTTAAAGTTAGGTCTCCAGTAGCAGTATCAATATTTGGAGTAACTACAGCAGAATTACTGTTAGAGACAATCTCATATGTTAGTTCATTTTCATTATCAGTATCTTCAAATGTTTCGATCAGACTGATAGTTGTTGCTTCTTCACCGTTAACATAAAAATCGTCTATTGGGGTTGCTACAGTAGGTGGATTGTAAATACTGGGGTTAACAACGACTTTAAATGTGGTCTCTACAGATAAACCATTCGGGTCTGTAGCAGTTACCTTAATATCTGAACCACCTACATTAACTGCATTGTTATAGTCAATAATCAGTTCGCCTGTAGTTTGATTGATTTCTACTGAAGTGAAGAGATTATTAGGATTAGGTTCTACTGCTTCCACAGAGTAAGTTAATTCATCACCATCTGCATCAGCAAAAACATTTGCTAGAGAAATAATTGTGTTAGCAGCATCAGATGTTTCTACCGTAACGTCCGTAATAACTGTCTCAACTGTTGGTCTTTGTCCCAACGGTAAAATCTCAATGGCAGAAATCATCGCATTATTTTTCTGAGCAGCGAAATTGAGGGTTAAATTGCCATCGGTGACATCAACTTCCGCCGTCTTACTCAGTGCAGTATTCTTACCAACCTCAGCAAAAACATCTAGGTCATCTATTATTAGTTTGTCTTCAGCGCTGACATCAAATACCCGTACATCAACATCATTCGCGAAATTCTCAGAAAACTCTAAATTGACTTGGTAAACTCCATTTTCAAGATCAGGTGCTGTGAAATCGAAGTTTTGATCATAACGATAACTCTGATACAACTTATCATTTTCTGTTCCAGCGATCGCTATGGAGGAATTACTAGTTAGAGAAGGACTAAAGTATTTATCTGCTTCCCATGGTTTATTTAATGTATCGGTGTAGGTGTTACCTGCTGCATTAACTAGAATTGTACCTGGGGGAGTATATTGGTTGACTATAACCTCGAATTCATCTTCTACAAACAGATTATCTGTGTCTGTAGCTGTCACCGTAACGTTAGCAGTTCCTTCAAGTTCTGGCCCGTATACTAGGTTGAGTTCTCCTGCAGTTATAGTAGGAGTAACGAGATTAGGACTGTCAGTGGTGACATCGTATGTGAAGTTGTCTCCATTTTGAGTGTCTTCAAATACAGGTTGCAGGTTGAAGACTGTATCTTGTTTACCGTCAGTGAGGACATCTTCAATAGGTTGTACAACTTTAGGTATATCGTTATCTGTCAGGTTGACACTAACATTAAATGTCGTTGATACTTCTAACCCATCAGTATCTGTGGCAGTGACTTTAATATCTGAAGTTCCCTTTGCAACTGCATCGTTATAGTCAATAATTAACTGCCCTTGCGCGTCTACAGTGACTGAGGTAAATAGATTTGCCGGATTAGGATTTAGCTGTTCAACTACATAAGTTAAATTGTCACCATCTTGTACATCATCAAAAACAGGGGCCAGGTCAATAACTTCGTTAGGTGCAGTGGAACTATTTACAACAACGTCTGGAATGGATGTTACTGTCGGTATGTTGCCTTTGGGTACTATAGATATTGCCGATATCATTGCGTTGTTAACGCTAGCGGAGAAGTCTATATCTAAATCTTCATCTCCATCCTTAATATCAACAATAAATTTCTCATCTAGGGCAATATGCTTACCACCAGCTTGAGTGAATACATCCAAGTCGTCGAGAACTACCTCTCCTTCTAAAGCTACATCAAATACCCGACTATCTGGTGTGTCAAAGAAGTTTTCTGAAAACCTTAATGTGACTTCGTAAGCACCATTATCTAGAGGGACATCAGCAGAAAACGTTTGGCCCCATCGATACTGTTGATATATAAGATCTTCTTCGGTGCCATCAATTGGGAAGCTAGTTTTAGCTGTATTCGTATCTTCTGTGATGGGGAAGTTAATGTCAGCTTGCCATAGTTGACTAGCACTGTCACGATAGCTAGAGCCTCCACTATTAATTAGAGTTGCTCCTTCTATAATCCCTGGATTTACTGTAACGATGAATGGGATCTCAACTGACAATCCATCAATGTCTGTTGCTGTTACTAATATTTCGGCTTCACCCTGAGTCTCTGGCCCATTATAAGCTAAGGTTAATATTCCGTTGGCATCAATGGCAGGAGATACTAGATTAGTATTACTACTGGTGACATCGTATGTGAGAACTGTTCCGTCTGGGTCTTGAACTGCTGCTGACACATCTATGGTTGTAACAGTGCTGCCGTTGGCGAACACATCCTCAATTGGTTCTATTACTTCAGGTGCTTGCGGATTCCCTACAGTTACTGTGAATGTATCCTCGACAAAAAGTTCGTCCGCATCTGTTGCCCGAACTGTAATGTCTGAAAGTCCAATATTAACGTTGGGATTATAGTCTATACTTAAAATTCCGTTGGTATCTATATCTACTGAGTTCAGCAGCTCTGAGGGGTTGGGATTGTTATCTACTATGGTATAGATTAATCCCGTATCTGGTGTTTCGGTATCTTCAAACACTAGGTTCAGGTCAATTTCTGTATTCCCGGCTGCACCATCAGCAACTTCTACATCTGCAATAGCCGTGGTAACAGTTGGCTTGTCGCCTACATTCTTGAACTTGATACCGGAAACCATGGCATTATTAGCAATGGCATCAAAGTCTATATCTAGATTGCCATCACTAACATTGACGAAAAACTTCTCATTTAAGGCAGCATTCTTAGCACCTGTTTCCGCAAATACATCCAGGTTTTCAATGACTGTATCTCCCTCTGCGACTACATCAAATATGCGTTTGTTAGTTTCAGTAAAGAATGTTTCGGCAAACAGTAACTCTACTTCGTAGTTACCGTTTTCTACATCGAAATCATACTCCATGAGGCTGCCCCATCGGTAATTTTGATATAAGCCATCTTCTTCAGTACCACTGATAGCTTGACTTGTACTTCCAGTGTTAGTGTTACCTCCGATGGTTAAGTTACTGTCGGTTTGCCACAATTGATTAACACTGTCTAAGTAGTCGGGGCCTCCTGCATTATAAAAAGTTGCGTTTTCTTCGATGGCAGCATTAACTGTGACGTTGAATGTTGTCTCAACCGAGAGTCCATCTGTATCTGTAGCTGTAACTGTAACTTCTGCTGTACCTTCAACATCTGGGTTGTATGCTAGGGTTAATTCTCTTTGGTTAATGCTTGGTGTGAGTAGAGTGGAGTTGCTGGTAGTCACCTGGTATGTCAGGTCATCTAGGTCTTGAGCATCTTCAAATACTGCTAACAGATCGATAACTGTATCGGTGCTACCATTGGCAAATACATCATTGATAGCATTTGTCACTTCTGGTGCTTCGGGAGTACCGACTGTGACTGTGAAAGTATCTGTCACAGATAATCCGGCTTCATCCATTGCCTCTACTGTAATTTCTGCACTTCCGACATTGACGGCTGAGTTATAGTTAATGACTAACTCACCTTCGGGATTTATGCTAACAGAGCTTAATAGGTCACTGGGGTTGGAGTTGTTATCGACTATCTCGTAGCTTAAGTCTGCATCTGGAGTTTCTTGGTCTTGGAAAGTATTGTAGAGGTTGATTACTGTATTCTCTGCTGCACCATCAGTTACTGCCACATCCTCAATGGGATTAGCCACTGTTGGTTTATTTCCTAGAGGCACTAATTTAATCCCTGAAACCATAGCGTTGTTGTTACTAGCAACAAAGTCTAGGTTGAGTATGTCATCACTAACTTCAGTTACAACTGTCTCATTCCAGGCAACATTTTTACCAGCTTTGGCAAATACATCTAGATTGTCTATTGCTAGCTCACCTTCTGCGGAAATATCAAATACCCGTTGACCTTCACTGTTAGCCCAGGTTTCGGCAAATAGTAACTGTACTTCATAAGCTCCATTGGCTACAGGAATTTCATAGGAGAACTGAGAACCCCATCTATATTTCTGATAGAGTTGGTCGTTGGTGGTGCCACTGATTGCTGATGAAGTTGACCCTTGGTTTGTAGTTCCTACGGAAAACTGATCTGCTTGCCATACTTCATTATTGCTAATGTCGGTATACTCGCTACCACCTGAGTTAATTCTGACTTCGGCAGCTATTTCATCGTCTAAGACATTGAAAATGACATCATCTACTACCAAACCATCATAGGTAGTGTCATTGCTGATAACTGTATGGCTAATGTTGCTAGTATGATTTCCTTCTGCTACTGTATCATCTGTGGCTGTGACTGTTACTGTCTGTGGTGTATCCCAGTTGCTAGTGGTGAAGGTTACAGTTTGTTGATCTAGGGTTGTTTCTCCATCGGTAGTCAGGTCTATTGTTACATTGGCTGTCGGCTTACTATTGAGGACTATTTCATAGGTATCGGTAAGTCCGGCTTCTGTAACGTTATTGTTACCCTCAGTTTTGGTGAATGTGACTCCGGCTGAGTCATTGTCTGTAATATTCACATTCACATCAGGGAAACTTAATATTTGATAATCAGGATCAAATGTCTGCCCAATACTATGGCTAATAGTGCCACTATGGTTTCCTTCTGCTTCGCTGTCATCTACGGCATTTACTACTACTTCTTGTGGTTCGTCCCAGTTATCTTGTGTGAAGGTTAGGGTGGTTTTGTCTGTCTCTAAATCAGGGCCTGTGCTGAGGTTGATATTGACATCATCACCGGGCTGAGTATCGAGAACTACTGTATAGGTGTCTATATCTCCTGCTTCGGTAACATCTGTGCTGCTATCTGTTTCAGCTATTGTAATTCCTGGTGTGGGTGAGGCTGCTACTACAATGTCGTCAATATTTAGCTCTTGAGTTAGGACGTAGTTACCATCCTCTCCGACCCCTGTGCTAACACTTTCTCCCTCAAATCTGACAAGTGTTACTCTATCCCAATCTGTACCTAAAGTTTCTGTCTGATATGTAACGAGTGCATCAGCCGGGCCAAAAGTTTTCTGTACTGTCCCTCCACCTGCTTTTGTTCCTGTGATGGTAAATCCTTGATTCACAGCATCTTGTTCAAACCACTCCCCTGCACTACGGTCAAAGCCTTCAAAGTCGAATGCTTCTCCATCTTCTCTAGCAATAGTAAAGTTGATAGTTTCACCATTCAGGTTGCCATTATGTTGAGTCAAGAATGGAGCAGGATCCATTGATGGCATTGCCATCATCATGTGGAAGTGGGGTGCAGAACCTCCAGCGTCTGTGGCATCAAATACAAATGTTGTGCCCGCAAGCTCTCCACTTGTGGGTTCTGCAAATACTTTTATGGGCCTGTCATTCTGTATCTGACTGGTATAAGTGCCACTGCTAAAGTCAATGGTGCTGGCGAAAACTCCTTGATGAGTTTCCATTGCCTTATTACTCAGCAGGGAACTGGCTTCTATTTTTCCTGTACTATACTCTAGAACCCAATCTCCTCCCTGGGTACTGTTACCTGTTAAGTCATCTGAAGCGGCTATATCTGCACCTGTTAGTTGACTTAGTTGTTGAACAAATGCTTCTCCTGTAGGACTTTGAGCTACATTACATGAATATAAAAGAATATCTGCATCTGGTGTGAGGTAATTAGCCCACTGTTGTATTTGGAATTCATAGGTGTCTAGATTGCCCTGATTTAATTGGGTTGTACCTAATTGCAGACTACCTTCTGCACCGTGGGATAGTATTTGAATACTGGAAATCTCACTGTAGTTGGCTAGTGTTTGGTTGATTTGTTGGATGCCATCTTGTTGGGAGTCTAATACGACTACTTCTGTTCCTGGTTGAACGTCTGTGACTAGATCCTTGTACCCGATGATGTCATCTGTGATAAATACTATTCCGATTCCGCTATTATCCATGCTTACACCTTATCTGTATATTTTTATTTATATGTGAACTTTTATAGCACTTTAGATACCTATCAAATGCTTAAGTTATCCACACTCAACCCTTGAGTAATTTTCTCTACTGATCATAATTTCATCTCAGTAAAATATCAACTAGAATTAGACAACTTTACATAATCTTTAACAATTTTTGCCGAATATTTAAAGGTTATATAAAGTTACTGAGGAAATACTGTTACTTAACTTAGTTAAACTAGTTAAAATTTAGGCTTTAAAACTATAATATGTAGTATAATTTTATATATTGACACTACAGTTAGTCCGATTGCCTAAGTCCCCATTAGTTTTTAGAGGCTACCCAAATTCAAACCAAATTCAAACTAAAGGGACAAACTAAGTTGTTGTAGATTTAATCAATATGGAATAGAGAAACTTTTCGATGGACTTAAAAGGTGGACTTAAAAGTCTTTGTCTGTTACCTGTGCTAGTTATTTTGGGAATAGTCAAAATAAATATACATCTGGAAAAATAAGGTATAGACCTTTTCCACATAGCCGGGAACAGGTTCCCCCGATATCAAATCCTGATAATTACTGTACCCAAGTGCGCAGCGACTGGAACGGAGCGACTGGAATGGAGTAGAAGGTTTGCGGAGGATTCAGTTAAAGCAATCTCGCTCCTCCCTGAAATCGCTTTATATAGTTGCAATGACGACTGTTTAGCAGGATTATATATGACTCTTATACTAGTAATTCATAACCATCTAATCATACCAATGCTACCGGGTTTGATATTATTTGATGCGATCAAAAGGCGATATTTAGCGATACATCCATTATCGTCTATGACTCTATTTTTCTGACATTCTCCCGACGCGGACTTTGGGAATACGGCGCGGGGTTCCTTCTTCAACGAGAACGGTTGTCTGCCAAATTCTGATTTTAGAGATAGAGGATCAACTCTTCAAAGGCTTTTCTTTTGTTCTAGCTCAAGACTAGTAATTTGGAATTTTCCAGCCGTACTGATTTCTCTTACAGCGGTTTTCATTTCGGTAGATCATTCCAGGGATTTTACATCGAACGTTCCTACAGGGTTTTATTTATGGCGATTTGGTTCATAAATTGGAAAAGCGTTGTAATTTCTTAGTCAAAATATTTATGGAAAGGGTTGGAAGGAATCAAGTTTTCGATCGCTCATTATCCTGACATGATATAAGTTGCGGTTTTTGAAGATAATTACGCAGTCTAAAATTATCGAACACCACGACATTGTTTGGTGGTGGTGCATAGTAATGGTAAACGAAGCACCGGGAGTGTGGGGAGATAGGGAGTGTCGAAGAAATTAAAAAATATATATCCTCACCATTACCATAGAGGACTAACCATCGTTTCAAGGTTACAGATTATTCGATAAACAACAGTAACTAATCAAGGTTGAAACAAATCGGATCAGAAAAGTTTTTTTTACATAATACATAATTGAAAGAATTTGAGATTCGCCTCTTGGTTTTTATTAACCTTCTGACTGTAGAATTTTGCCGTGTCTATCCTCCTGACTAATAAATCACTTTTGCTTCATAGAAAACAATCAGTTAAGTAGGTATAGCGTTTCCTAAACTAATGAGGTACACCTATCTTTAATTTCTATTCTATTTCCAGTCAACTTTTCCTAAAACCAAGGAATGGGCGTAGCGAACCCAGTATCAGAATTCCTATAGAAACAAATAATGTTCAGCTACTACTAAAACCTATGATTTTTTTACTTCATTAGAATTGGAATTGCTATAGGCATAAATAAACGTAAAAAACAAAAATCTCAAAATCAAACTAGACGACTAGATTAAATCATATTTTCACAGCTTTTAATCTCCATCGCTATTTTACCCAGAATTACATTCACCTAGTTATTTGAAACTTGGTCAACTTTGACAGTGCCTCAAAATCATCTACAAAGCTGATAATTTATAAAGAATATTAACAGAGAGGTTAACTATATATTCTGATGTTATATATAATAATTTAAAGAACCCAAACTGTACAAAATAGTGAAGTTTATTGAGCTAATATATTAAATGACTATTAAAATCAAATAGTTGAATTGCTGGCTTGGCCAACAAATACTCCCTATAGCATTCATACCCACTTTAACTCAGCCAAATTATGAATCAAGAAAAAAACTCGATCTTGAGAGAAACTATATTAATTATCAATCATAATCCCAATAGTTTAAAGCGGTTAACTCATTTGTTGACTCTACAGGGATATAAGGTAAAAATTGCCATTAGTGGTAAAGAGGTTATTGAAACTATTCATCTTGATTTACCAGACCTAATTTTACTAGAAATTAAAATGCCAGAAATGGATGGTTATCAAATCTGTGAATGTTTGAAAAAGAATCAACTTACTAGCAATATTCCTGTAATTTTTATCTCTGCTTTAGATGGGGTAATGGATAAAATTAAGGCTTTTTCTGTAGGTGGTGTAGATTATATCAGTAAACCATTTGAATTAATAGAGATTTTAGCTCGGATTGAAAATCAATTACGTCTGCGATCGCTACAACAGCAACTACAACAACAAAATTCTAGATTACAACTATTATTAAATGCTACTCATGCTATTAGTGAAGCGTCTGATTTTGAGTCAGCTTTAGAAGTGATTCTAGCAGAAATTTGCCAAACTATGAGTTGGGATTTTGGAGAAGCATGGGTTCCTAATCTAGAGGGTACAATGCTAAAATTTACTAGAGGTTGGTATGCTAGTAATAGTAAAAATGGTAAATTACCACCTACTTTAAAGTTTCGACAACTGCATCAAGTTATTACTTTTAGGGAGCAATCAGGTTTGCTAGAAAGATTATGGAATTCTCAGCAAGCAGAATGGGTGGAAGATATTTCTCAGGAAAAAGATTCTATTTGTATATCTTCTCAAATGGCTAAAGAATTTGGTATTAAAGGTGCTTTAGGAATTCCTATTATTGAAGAAAACCAAGTTTTAACTATTTTAGTATTTGCCGACCGTGATTCTAGAAAACCAGGCAAAAATTCAATGGAGTTGGTTAATGCAGTGGCTACTCAGTTAGGTGGTTTTATTCAGCGCAAAAAAGCCGAGCTGGCTCTGAAAAAAGCACACCAAGATTTAAAGATTATGGCTAGTTTAGATAGCTTAACTTTAGTTGCTAATCGAGGTAAATTTGATGAATATTTTCAACAACAGTGGGAGCAACTTAGACTAAAAAAACAGCATTTATCTTTGATTCTTGGTGATGTGGATTATTTCAAAAATTATAATGATTATTATGGGCATCCAGAAGGAGATAGTTGTCTCAAAAAAGTGGCGCAGGCTATTAGTAAATTTGCTTCATTACCTACCGATTTAGTAGCTCGTTATGGAGGGGAAGAGTTTGCAATTTTATTGCCAAATACAACTCTAGAAGAAGCTTTAAAAAAGGCAGAGTTAATTAGAAGGGAAGTCAAAAATCTGAAAATACCTCACCCCTGCTCGCAAGTTAGCTCTTATATAACTCTAAGTTTAGGGGTAGGGAATGTAATTCCTAGTTTAGATTTGTCTCCTGAGATATTCTTAATAAGCACTGATAAAGCACTTTATCAAGCCAAAAAACAGGGGCGTGATTGTATTGTTGCCCAAGTCAAAAAATCTATTTGTTAATTCTATTTTTAGATTACATTTATAGCAATCACCGAATCAGATGTGAGAATTGAGCTGTTGTTTAAAAATGTAGAATATAGCAGTTATCATATTCATTTTTAGAAATTTTTTGCTGATTCTCTATTCCCTATTCCCTATTCCCTATTCCCTAAAAGTGTCTGATATCTCACAACTTAAATCATATTGCTATAGATGATATTTATTACAGCGCTTTTCACCCAAGTAGACTACAAGTTCAACCTTCTTGGGATTTGCTCTCCTCATTTCACCTAACACCTAATACCTACCACCTACCACCTAGATTTTTAACTGTGGTTTACTCATATAAAAACTGCTGTAAACTTTAACGACTTGACCTGGTGTATATTTCTACTACAACTCCAATAAATGAACCAAATATACCACCGATAATTGCACCCCAAAAAGGAATCAGTAAGGGGCTAAAACAAATATAAAGCCCTTCTATACCATCAGCACAGTTTAGAGGTTGAATTTTTTGATTAAAAATAATTATAAAAAGGACTGTACTTACTAAAGAAATCAACATTGCCACGTTGAAGATTCTCATTGTACATTTATATTGGGTAATTAAGTTAGTAATAGCACCAACAATTGCACCAATAGTTCCGGCAATTACAATTCCTATACAAGCACTAAATAACGTCACAAACCAGACAAAAATTATGGGAACTATACTGCTCATAAATCCTCCTTAAATTATTTATAGTGTTTCCCAGACTAATGAGGTACACCTATCTTTAAATTTATATTCTATTATATGTTAAGTATTCCTTAACACCAACGAATGAGCATACCTTACAAGTATAGGAATTGTTATAAACAAATAATGTTCACCTACTACCTACCACCTAAAACCTACCCATGAGAATACTTAGTCAGTATGGGAATTGCTATATATATATCGGCAAGTTAATCTGATATAGCTTAATCTTCATTTCAGTGAAAGTGCTATTATCTCTGATATTGCCTGTTCCTTAAAAATTTATACATAATACATAAACTTACAGAATACTATAAATCCCAAGTTTTCAAGTCCTCCAAAAAAGTTTTAATTTGCTAAAAATAGTTACAATTAACGCTACCAACAACGTATAAATAACTGCAACCAAAAATTTTTCCCATGATGTCTGACTTAGCTCGGTAATTTTTTCATGCAATCCAGTTAACTTTAATATAGGTAAGAGTAAATTAGCAAAACATACATAAGCGAGCATGGGATTTTGCCCATTATATATCAATACTTCTAAAACTTTTTTCTGTTGGAAATAATCCCTAACAATAGTTAGAAAAATCAACAAAAAAATTGACATTCCTGTGGTAATGAAAAAGTAACTTAGAGTAGCACTATCTTTTTTTATACCACCTTGAAAAGGTTCAAATGCTAATCCTAATGCTAGCCAATAAACACCCCAACTATAAAACTTATTGAGCAGGTTTTCCATTTGATTTGCTGGTTGCTGAAATATTAACCAACCAAAACTACATAAAACTGCACTCATTAAAGTTGTTTGTAAAATTAGTCTAGATTGTAACCCTGTTAGTAACACTAAGTCAATACTAAGCATTAATACCACAATAATTAAAAAACGACTAGCTGGCCAAATTTTTGCTGTATAATTATCATTATTAGTTTCATAATTTTGCAACCATTTTAAAATCAAATCCCCGATAAGAGTACCTGGAATTACAATAAATAAATACTTCAAATAATCAAAACTAAAAATCCAGGGTAAAGGGGATGTAAACCAAAAGTCTCTTACCCATCCCTGATCGGAAGCGGAAAATCTTAGCCCTAATAAAATAACTAATAACCCTAAACGCAACCACCAATTAGATTTGCTAAATAACCAAATTATTGAGCCAAAAATAGCCATGTTGGTTAATATTATGAGGATAATATCACTCCGTTCTAAGGAAAATTTACTACCATCAGGGTATTTTAATCGACTCAAAACTACAATACATAAACTCCAACCAGTTATAGTAATAAATTGATTCAAAAATTTTGGTACAAATTTTGGTAAACGGCTGTACATTAAAAATAATATTACAAATCCCAATAAAGCTATCCACCACTTTTCAGAATTTTCCTCAATATTATTAATAATATGGGGTCGGAAATGTTGCAAAACAATAGCAAATGTGGCTAATAAAAATCCTCTTTTGAGGATGAATAAAAATATCTGAATTTCTCTCCACCCTTTACTAAAAAGTTGAGACAAAGCTAGGGGGATAGATACGCCTAATGAAAATAAGAAAATAGGGAAAACAATATCGACCCAAGTTAATCCTGGAAGATTAGGATTAAAAACATAAGTTGGTGGTGCAATTTGGGCATGATACATCCAAGGGGGAAATGTACCATCACGAGGAATTAAACCTGATAATACCATCATTAAAATGGCAAAACCACGCAAAGCATCTAAAGCATCGGCACGTTTTATAGCGGTGGGTTGTATAGTCATAATTAGGGTTTGCTGAAAAAATTGGTTGGTAGGGGTAGGACGCGGAGATGGGGGAAACAGGAGACGGTTTCTGTCATTGTATGTGAAGAAATTTTCTGGAATTTCAGCAGCAAATTTTCCTATTTTGATGCCAATAAAAGCCAATAACTAGGAGATAAATTGAAGATAATCAGTTATCAGTTATCAGTTAGAGACTGTTTGTAAAAGGAATATTAAATCCAGGCGTAGGCGTAGGGTGGGTTAAGCGCCAATAATTATGAATCCTAGTCAAAATTTAAGTTTCCGCACCCCACCCACCGAACATTAAGCACTCTGACCGCCTTAATCTTTGGTTTACAAACACTCTCTTAATAGTTAATGGTTAAGAGTTAAGAGTTAATAGTTAATAGTTAAGAGTTAATGGTTAAGAGTTAATGGTTAGGAGTTAATGGTTAGGAGTTAATGGTTAAGAGTTAATGGTTAAGAGTTAATGGTTAAGAGTTAATGGTTAAGAGTTAATGGTTAAGAGTTAATGGTTAA
>JASJEE010000113.1 GCA_030064835.1 Microcoleaceae cyanobacterium MO_207.B10
CCACACTCCCCACACTTCCCACACTTCCCACACTCCCCACACTCCCCACACTTCCCACACTCCCCACACTCCCCACACTTCCCACACTTCCCACACTTCCCACACTTCCCACACTTCCCACACTTCCTTGACGCACTACCCTTCTCTTCTCTACCATGGCTATCTAAATTAAAACATTTTAGTTGGCTCAACTATTCGTAACATTCCCCCGTCTTCACGAGGGCAAGCTTTTTTCAAAATGGTATTAAACAAAAACCTGCTGCACTAGTTATGGTTTGCAGATTAAAGCTATAAGTTAGGATAGATAAGGCTTTTAGAGCTTTTTATCTTCAATTTATCTCTTAGTTAAGAGCTGCTTATTGGCCTCAAAATACGAATATTTTGTGCTGAAATGCAATTAATATTCTTCAGATAAAATAACCGAAACCGTCCCCTGTTCCCAACATCTCCGCGTCTGGTGCGTCTGGTGCGTCCCCGTGTCCTACCCCTACCAACCAATTTTTTCAGCAAACCCTAGTTATAGCCGACATTCCGCACTTCAAAGCTTAGTATAAAGGGCAACTAGTCAGTATTCATTAATCATTAGTCAGTAGGGAATGATGGTTGCTAATTGTCTGAATCGAGCAAGTATTAATGCTTAACTTATGCTTGATGATTTGTTTCCCGTCTCAGTTAAACCCAATAGAAGAAAATAAAAAGTGAAATGAAAACCGAATCCAGCAGATTGATTAGAATTGGAAATGCCACTATGTAATTACTTTTGCCTTTTGCATTTTGACTTTTGGCTTTATGAAGGATTATTGCTTTGTTTATAAGAAATGAGACTCAGGTCATGGCCGTAGATTATTCTCAGAAACGATTTAATATCTTACCATGATAATCAATGTATAGGCCATTCCTAGAATACTTAGAAAAAGAACTATTCAACAGATTTGACTTACGCAGCCGACCAATTCCTGCTGGTTTAGAAGCAAATGTCAGCAATAAAGGCAAAAATCAAGCCACTATTCAAAGTTGGTGTTATGAGTGTGCTGAACTGAGAAAAATACGTTATACCTACATTGATGCAGGAGCCTCAGCTCAAGTATTTAATAGTGTGATTTATCCCAGTTACGAATATGATATTCCATTACTTGGAATTGACTTATTATCTTTTGGCAAAAATAAAATCTTAATCGTATTAGATTTTCAACCTTTATTCCAGGAAGAATCGTACTTAGTCAAGTACATAGAACCAATGCGATCGCTACGAGAAAAATATAATGACTTTGCTCAAAACTTGGAAATGAAGTTTTACGATGCCAATCAATATTTTTCCAAATACTTACTATTTGCCAAAACAGATGCAGAAACCGTAAGCACAAGATTTTTCCAAGCTTATCAAGATTACATTAACTTATATTGGCAAATCTTGGTTCAAGCTGAGAAACTTCATAAAACAGAAGATATTCAAAAAATCATTAAAGCCCAAAAAGATTACGACCAATACAGTGCTGATCGCGACCCAGCATCAGGATTATTTAGTAGTTACTTCGGCCATGAATGGGCAGAAAAATTTCTCTATGAATTCTTATTTGAAGATGCTGTGCCATTAGCTGTTTCTACTGCAAGTCGATAGATTTTTTTTCATACATAATTGAAAATTAAAGTAACACTTCTAGAATATATCCAGGGGTGTAATTTTTATTATTTTAGATGGGATTTTTTCGGAAAAAAAATTGTCAGCATTTCCTGTGGAATGCTCCTGTGGAATGGGGAGATAACAGCTATCTCGCAGTCAGTGCTTCCCTGCGGGATACTACGCAAACAGCAATAAAAATTAAGCTAAATCGTAAAAGTTAGCAGATGCTTTTGCTTTGACTCAGACTTTTAATTCTCGCACTACCTGAATCCTAATTCTTCCTTAAAATGCAACTGCAACAAATGAGAAACGCTGAAAGCTGACGGCTGTTTGGGCAGCATTCCGAAGGAAATGCTTACAAAAAATTTTAGGTACATTTGTGAAGTTATTCTAAATTTAATCAATTGATTAAAAACAATCATTAAAGTGGTGGTTTAAAAAAAATCACCACTTTAACTGCTGTTTAAAAATCAAGAATATAGATGTAAAGTAGCTTCAACCCGATCAAGTAAATTGATGAAATTGAAATTGAAATTAAAAATATGATTAATCTGTATCAGCCTTTTCTCGATTATGCTCTAGCTCAACTCAACCAGAAACTAGATTTGCATCCATACCCGATACCCTCCGGCTTTGAAAAGAAAGTGGCAATGACTGGCAAGGGCAAAAATCAACAGGAAGTAGCCACAACCAGTTATGCCTACTGTAGCCCCAAACTCCGACAAATTAGAGCAGCTCATGTAGAAGGTGGTAGTGCCCTGCAAGTATTAAATTTTGTAATATTTCCTCACCTCAATTATGACTTGCCTTTTTTTGGGGCAGACCTAGTTACCTTACCAGGGGGACATCTGATTGCTCTAGATATGCAGCCCTTATTTCGAGATGACCTCCAGTATCAAGAAAAGTATACTCAGCCAATCATGGAAACATTCCAGGCACATCAGCAATATTTGCCTTGGGGAGGTGATTTTCCTAAAGAAGCAACCCCATTCTTTTCACCAGCTTTTTTGTGGACTCGTCCTCAAAAAACCGAATTAGTTGAGACCAGGGTGTTCGAGGCATTCAAAGATTACCTGCAAGCATATTTAATTTTTGTAAAGCAGGCAGAACCGATTACAAATCCTGAGAAACTAGCAGAAATCAAGCAGGCCCAACTCCGTTATCTCAAATATCGAGCTGAAAAAGATCCAGCCAGAGGAATGTTTACAAGGTTTTATGGCCCAGAATGGACAGAAGAATACATTCATGGCTTTCTATTTGACCTAGAAAGGAAATTGGCCTTAAATCCTGCCTAAGTTTCCAACTTCAGAAAAGTTTGTTAATAATTTGTAATAAACAAAAACACAACAGCATTGTATAAAGAATATCTGAAGGGTTTAAAAGATAGGGGAAAATCAAGAAGACCATTGATTAGTGAAGTTGAAAAGCTTCTCATAAACAGTGTAAGATTTTCTCAGGATTCTCAAAAAATCCTAGTCTTACTTTTCCAGGCATGGACACTTAGCCTGAAAAACTAAAAAAATACCCATAGCATCGAAAAGCAACTAAAAAAAAGCGAATTAGGAGAATTAATCAATGTTTGATGCTTTCACAAAAGTAGTTTCCCAGGCAGATGCCAGAGGTGATTTTGTTCCTGCTAGTACAATCGACGCTCTAAGCGCAATGGTAGCAGATAGCAACAAGCGTTTAGACGCAGTTAACCGTATTACTAGCAACGCTTCTACTATCGTGGCTAATGCAGCTCGTTCTTTATTCGCAGAGCAGCCTCAGTTAATTGCTCCTGGTGGAAATGCTTATACAAGCCGTCGTATGGCTGCTTGCTTACGTGACATGGAAATTATCCTACGTTATGTAACTTATGCTATTTTCTCTGGTGATGCAAGTGTACTAGATGACCGTTGTCTCAATGGCCTTCGTGAAACATACTTAGCTCTAGGAACTCCTGGCGCTTCTGTAGCAGTAGGTGTACAAAAAATGAAAGATGCAGCTATTGCTATTGCTAACGATCCAAGTGGGATTACTCCTGGAGATTGCTCCTCTCTAATTGCTGAGATTGGTGGCTACTTCGACCGCGCTGCAGCAGCAGTTGGCTAAAAAAACTGTAAAAAACTTTTTTGTAAGGATGCACCTTAGCATCTCTACAGCTTTTAAAATTGTACCAAAAATTGTACTCACAATCATAAGGGAAGTACCTCAAACATGAAAACTCCTCTAACTGAAGCAGTAACTGCTGCTGATTCTCAAGGCCGCTTTCTAACTAACACAGAAATCAATGCTGCTTTTGGTCGTTTCGGCCGTGCTGCTGCTTGCTTGGAAGCTGCTAAAGCTCTAACTGCAAAATCTCAAACCTTGATTGATGGAGCTGCTCAAGCAGTTTATAACAAGTTTCCCTACACTACTACAATGCAGGGACCTAACTATGCTTCTACTCCTGTAGGAAAAGCTAAGTGTTCTCGCGACATTGGCTACTATCTCCGGATGGTAACATACTGCTTAATTGCTGGTGGTACAGGTCCTATGGATGAGATCCTCATCGCAGGTATTGATGAAATCAATAGCACTTTCGAGTTATCTCCTAGCTGGTACATTGAAGCTCTAAAGTATATCAAAGCTAACCACGGTATTACTGGTCAAGGTGCAACTGAAGCTAACAACTACATTGATTATGCTATCAATGCTCTTAGCTAATAGTTGGGATTAACTAGGTGGTGAATGTGAAATTAATATTCACATAACTACCCTCAAATAAGATTCAACGTAGCTCGGAGAGGTATACAGGTGCTGGCCTCTGGTTAGTATTTGTTCATCTTTCCGAGCATCGTTATTTCAGTTATCAGTTATCAGTTATCAATTATCAGTATTTTTTTTGTTCTCATTTCTAAGACAGAATTCATTAATTGATAATGGATAATTACCTATTTAAAAATTGATAGTGAACAATGTACAATGGATAGTGAAAACTCTCTCTAATTATTAATTATTAGGAGAGGCAATAAATCCGAATTGATTAATTATCAATTATCCATTGGTAAGAGACCTTATACAGATAAAAATGGAGCAGCAGTATTTGGAATTACCATCAGAACAAGTATCAGAGAATGGCGAGTCTCTAACTGTAGAAGAGGCGATCGCTAACCTATGCCATGAAGAGTTAGGTAAGCGATATTATGCTGCTTGGTGGTTAGGGAGATTTAGAGTTAATACTCCTGATGCTATTGAGGGTTTGCTTGCTGCGCTAAAAGATGAGTCTGATCGGACAGAAGACGGTGGATATCCCCTGAGACGAAATGCTGCTCGCGCCCTTGGTAAGTTAGAAGATAAAAAAGCTGTACCTGCTTTAATAGAATGCTTAGAATGTTCTGACTATTATGTAAGGGAAGCAGCAATAGAAGCATTGGGAATGTTAGGAGACCCTAGTTGTATTCCAGCGTTAATCAAACTTTTAGAGGGAGGTGTCGAAACTGCTGTTTTGATTCCTGGTAAACCTCATTTGATTCAACCCTACGAAGATATTATCGAAGCCTTGGGAACACTTCAAGCTGAAGAAGCAATTTCTCTAATTAAGCCTTTTATAGAACATCCCGCAGAAAAAGTACAATATGCTGCTGCTAGGTCTCTGTATCAACTGACGGGAGAGGCAGTATATGGAGAATATTTGACTAAAGCATTAGAGGGTGATAATTTACAGTTACGACGCTCTGCACTATTAGATTTAGCAGCGATCGGTTATTTACCTGCAGCGAAGGCAATATCAGAAACTTTAGCAGAGAATAGTATGAAATTAATTGCTCTGAAAGGACTTTTAGAACATCACCTCACAATAAATTCCAAAGTTAAAAGCGGTGCGACCCCGCGTCGGCGTAAGACCCAAACGCCAGTTCCTTCAAGTCGGGAGACCCGCCCAACGGACTGGCTTGGGAATGCGCACCAAGAGAGTCAAAAGTCAAAAGTAGAATCTTCATTATCATTATCAGACGAAGCTATACAAGTAATGAATTTAATGGATTCACTTTTATAAAACATTCATTTATATATCTTGTGCTGAAGAGCAGTAACTACAAAAATATTTTTTTTTAGAAATATAGACAGGACTTACGCACAAACGCTACCTGTAAGTGAAATTCATAAATTTCCCCTACAAAAAATGCAACAAAGCCGATGCTTTGCGTAAGTCCTGATAGAATTAAGAAAGTAGAATTAGTAAATTAATTAATTCTGAATTCTCAATTTATATAATATATAAAAGATTCTAAATTCTGATAAGGATGAACAATCAAGCCTCAACAATAGACAATCAACTCATCCGAGCAGTTGAAGAAGCAGACTCTTCTCAAGGCTTAATAGATGCAGTTAAAGATTTAGCAGCAGCTCATATAAAAGAAGCTATCCCAATATTAATTAAGGTTTTGGGCTATAATAACCCAGGTGCAGCAGTAGCAGCAGTTGATGGATTAGTCGAAATAGGAGAACCTGCGGTACTTCCAGTCCTAGAAACACTTGATGGTTATAACTATGGTGCTAGAGCTTGGGCAATCAGAGCATTAGCAGGTATTGGAGACCCTCGTGGATTAGAAATATTATTAGATGCAGCAGCAAATGACTTTTCATTTAGCGTGCGACGAGGTGCAGCTAGAGGTTTAGGTTTTATTCATTGGGAAAGGTTATCAGAAGCAGAAGTTTCCGATGGTCAACAGCGTGCTTTTCAAACTTTGCTGCAAGTATCTCAAGACTCAGAATGGGTAGTACGTTATGCTGCTGTAGTAGGTTTGCAAGGTTTAGCAAAAGTAGTAAAGGTAAATCGTAGTGATTGGTTTGAGGATATCTTGATCAGGCTTGAGCAGGTTGTTAATACAGATACAACTTTAGTGGTTAGTGCTAGGGCAAAAATGGCTGTTGCAGATTTGAGAAGCAGAGGCAAAATCAAAGATTTATCCAAAAAAGAATAAATTTAGTAGCAGCATTTAAGGAATAAGTTAAGAGGAAAGTAGGCAAGAGATTTTTTATAAAAAGGCAAAAAAATATTATAGTTGCTAACTGTTTATTTTGGATATTATTGTCGTCTTAATATTAAATTCCTGAGAATAACTTTATCAAAAATCACCAGGAATACCATAAATATCTTCATAAGATGGAACTCCAGGCTCTACTATATCATCTAATCTTTCCTGAAAATTATTTAATGTTCCTTCAAGAGATTTTATTACTTTAATTACTTCTGAAACAGATTCAAATGCTGTTATGGCCTCACCGTCTTCTATGTAACTTTCCAGAGAAACTTCAGCAGCAATCATGTTTGCGACTTGGATTAAACCATATATATCAGAAATATCTAATATTTCTCCATCAGCCAGTTTTTCTATAGACGATAGAGCTTGTGCTAAAATCCATTCATTTTGTATATCTATTGTAATCTTCATTTTTTCGTAATCATAAAATTATTTTTAGTTTACTTGAGTTTAAGTAATTTTGAACAAAGCTTGAGATTTATTCAACCATTCCTAGTTAAGAAATTAAATTTATGTTGATCTAACAGATTATGGTAAGCTAAACATAAAAATTTCTCACAACTAAACAATAAATAATTTTAACTAAAACGGGAGTCAAGAATGCAAACAGGCCCAACAAGAAAAACATCTAGCACTGAACCCACTGTCTCCAGTGACTTTGAATTTCTATTCACCCGTTCTATTGAGTTTCGCCAAGAAACTATTTACTTTATTATAGTAGACCGCTTTTATGATGGAGACCCTAGTAATAATCAAGGTCCAAATCCCAAATTATATGACCCAGATCAGGAAAAATGGGGACTATATTGGGGCGGAGATTTACAGGGAATAATTGATAAACTTGAGTATCTCAAAAATATGGGAGTTACTGCTATTTGGATGACTCCTTTATTTGAACAAATTGAAGAAGAATTATTTGAAATGGCTCCAATTCATGGCTATTGGGCTAAGGATTTTAAACGTCTTAATCCTCGTTTAGTAGATAAAGATGATGAGATTTCTTTAGTAAAAAATCAGGATACAGTTTTTGACAAATTAGTAGCAGCAGCCCATGATTTAGGAATTAAAATAATCTTAGATATTGTCTGTAATCATAGTAGTCCAGATGCAGGTGGAAAGAAAGGTCAACTGTTTGATGATGGGGTTTTAATTGCTGATTTTCATAATGATGTTAACAACTGGTATCACCATTATGGTGAGGTAGAAGATTGGGATGAAAAATGGCAAGTTGAAAACAAAGAATTGGGGGGATTAGCAGATTTTAATGAAAATAATCCTGATTATAGAAACTATATAAAAGCAGCAATTAAATTATGGTTAGATAGGGGTGTAGATGCGCTCCGAATAGATACAATTAAGCATATGCCATTGTGGTTTTGGCAAGAATTTTATGCTGATATTAAAAGCCACAAACCATCTGTATTTATTTTTGGGGAATGGATTTTTAGCGGACCTTATGATGCTCCCTCAGTCGAATTTGCTAATAAGTCTGGAATGTCAATGCTAGACTTTGGTTTTTCTATAGCAATTCGACGCGCTTTAGGAAAATGTGAACCCGGAGGATTTCATATTATTCAAGAATTACTTGATCAAGATAATGTTTACAATAGTCCGAGTGAACTTGTAACATTTATCGATAACCACGATATGCCTCGGTTTCAAAATTTGAATCCAGACCCAGGAATTTTGAGACTCGCTATTAATTTAATTATGACTTCCCGTGGTATTCCGTGCATTTATTATGGTACAGAGCAATATCTTTATAATGATACAAGTGGTGGGGAAGAACCTTATAATCGTCCGATGATGGAAAAATGGGATACAGATACACCTGTTTTTCGAGATATTCAAGTATTATCAAAACTACGTCGAATTAATCCTGCTATTTCTCTGGGAAGTCAATGGCAAAAATATATTACTGAGGATGTTTATTGTTATGTGCGACGTTATCGAGATTATCGCTGTTTTGTAGCAATTAATCGAGGTAATGCAGTGACAATAGATTGGGTAGAAACAGATTTGGAAGATGGGGAATATTTTTGTACTTTAACAAAGCGGTTTTTTGAGGTAAAAAACGGCGGTCTGCATAATTTAGAATTAGGACCTCAAGATATGATTGTGATTAATTATTTAGGCAATCGTGTCAAGGGAAAAGTTATTGTTCGGGCACAGTTAAATGGTATTTCAACTAATCAGGGTGAGGTAGTAGTAGTAACAGGAGATTGTCCGGAGTTAGGAAATTGGGATATTAGTAAAGCTTACCAGTTAGAGTATGTTAATACTAATACTTGGTTTGGTGAGATTCCCTTTAATGAAAGTTCAGGAAAAGTTATTGCTTATAAATATGCAATTGTTTACCGAGATGAGCATGGAAATGAAACGGAAATTCCCAAGCGAGAAAATTTGGTTTGTCGTCAGTGGTTATTAGCTGAAGAGGGAAATGTGAAGTGGCAAGATAGTTGGGCTTATTAATTATTAATTAGTTGATTTTTTTCTTTTCCTGATTTTAGAAAAAAATACTGTGTTTGAATTTAACCCTCCAGATTCAAAATTTGCTGGTGGTGCATAGTAATGGTAGAGAGAGTGACCGGAGGTGACCGGAGGTGACCGGAGGTGTCGGAGGTGTCGGAGGTGTGGGAAGTACAAAACATTATAGAAGCCCTAAGTGTATCTCTGGAAAGATTAGGGTTTTTGGCTCTAGAGTCAGTCTGACGTCCTCAGAACTCAGGAGATTGAGAAATAAGATCGGCTCAAAAGAGTAGAAAAATGCTCCCATCTCCCCACAGTCCCCCTCTATATTCTCAATAGATACACTTAGGGGTTCTATATATCTTCGCCATTACTATGCAGGACTACCAAAATTTGTGTAAATTTTGTAAATTCATAGAGAAATGGTGGGTTAATATACGGAAATTCCTAAGCGAGAAAATAATGCTATAGTAAATTCTCTTCTTCATAGCTCCACCAAAACAATAGGAGTAAAAGAATTTATTAGCTAAGTTTTTCCCCACGTAGATGACCAGACGGCAGAGAAAAAATTTATGAACGAAAATCTTCCTACTTCATTAATTCAACGCTTAATTAATCCCGCAGAAATAGCAGATTTAGTAACATTTATATGTAGCGATCACGCCTCGGCAAGAAATGGAGATTGTCTGGGAGTTAATGGTGGTCTAATTCTTAGTGTTTTTTAAAAAACTACCCGATATAATATTATATCTCTTTATATAGCAATCCTATATAGGTTGTCACAAATCAAAAACTATAAATAAACCTCTATATCCTTTCCCCTGTTACCTTTTCCCCGGTTATCTTTTCCCCGTTCCCGGTTCCCTTTTTACCGAATTATTAATTATTAATTATTAATTATTAATAATTAAATAATTCTGGTTGAAAGCCGACCCTTTGAAGGGGAAAAAAGCGGTCGGAAAGCGGAGCAGTCCGTAGGATGGGATGGCGTTAGCGGAGCGGCTCTGCAAGAGCGGGATACCTCGCCATATCCAATCGACCAAGAGAAGAAATAATATTTTCTGATTTTCAATTCCGTAACGGTTTTAACCAGAGGTAATTATCAATTATCCCTGCTCAATTATCAATTAATGAAAGGATATTTTTTTCACAACTAAAATAGGAATGCTACAGCAGTTTTGTAATTCAAAAACTGCTATTTATTGCTCTTGATATTAGCCTTCATACCGTGATTTAGCAATTCCTTTAAACCTAATTTAAAACCCAAGCTAACTTTTTCAAAACCTACACTTTACTCTAGTTAGTGTAGGTTTTGATGAAATAGCTAATGGCAATATCTCTAGCAAAAATTACAGGATAAGACGATAAATAGATTTATTTAGCTAAGACTTGAGCGATCGCCTCTTCTAAATCTTCTTGAGCTAAACTGGTTAACATAAATACCTCTTGTACCGCTTTTCCTTGTCTAGCGAGTAGTTTAAACCCGCCCCGAATAGGCACTGAGATTCTTAACTTTAAGTGGGGGATATGACTTCTTGATCTACTCAGAACCCCTGGAGTAATAGTTTGAATACTTTGGTTTTGGGTAAGTTTCTCTAAAATAGGAATTAGGCCGTCAATATGAGTTGAATGATTCCAAACAAGACGGCCTTTAGCTTTAGATGATTTTTTCATGGGATTTTCTCCACCTCTACATACTCAGTCTACTGAAGGCAAAGACTAGGGGCAAAAAAATGGCCCTTAATAGCAAATCCGATTAAATACTTACTATATAGTTAGAGAAATGTGGGGTGTGGGAAGAGGGGGAAGCGTGGGAAGACCGGGGGATGGTAGATTAAAGATTCAAACTATAATTATAAATATATACCATATAACCTGATTCTATATAAGGGGGAGAACTTAAGAAGGTATTATACTAAATCAGGTTTAGATAGAAGCTTTCTTATACCAAAATTCAAAGTCGCCCTTTTTGAGGGCGATACTTGAACCAAAATCTTTCGGTCATCTTTTTTTCAGATCATATTGATTTAATCAAATTAACCTGACTGTTTCGGTACTAGCACCATAGTCATACTACTTCCCTGTTTCTTAGGTGCTTGTTGCACTTGTGCTAAATCTTGTAAATCTTTTGCCATGCGGTCTAACAAGTCTCTAGCTAAGTTTGTGTGCAAATTTTCACGACCGCGTAATCTAATACTCGCTTTCACCTGGTCGCCAGACTTTAAAAATCGTTGAGCGTGCTTGACACGCACAGAATAATCATGCTCTTCTATTTTGTAGCGCATCTTCAACTCTTTCAGCTGAGTTTTTACTTGACGGGATGCTTTCTTTTCTTTTTCCTGTCGATACTTAAATTTACCGTAATCAATTATTTTGCAAACAGGAGGTTTAGCTTTATCACCAAATAGGACTAGATCAAGTTGTTTTTCTTGAGCTATTGACAATCCTTCTCTAGATGTCATCGTTCCCAGATTAGAACCATCTTGATCGATTACTCTAATCTCTGGAAAACGGATTCTTTCGTTAGTTAGAGTTTGATTATTATTGTGATTATTTTGATCTTTTCTTTGTTTCATAGGCAATACCTCATTAGTTCTATAAAATAGAATAGCACTAATCTAGATTTATGACAACCTGAAGTTAATGAAAGTCAATATTTATCAATACTTATAGGAATGTATAGGAGCAAGTATCCGCTCTCCCCTACGGCATAACTTATACCAATTTGATAAATGTTTGCTACAAATAAAATTCTAGGTTTTAAGTAGTAGGTCGCAGGTAGGGAATCGATTTTAATCAGATATTTATAGGTGAATTATGTGTTTCAACTATCCAATTTATTTGTAACATTCCCCTGCCGGAGTCTACTTTCGCAAAGGCGGAGGTGGAGGTGAGGGCAAGATTTTTAAGATTTTTTCAAACTGGTATTATTTTCCTCTACAAAAAGTTAGATATTCAAATCTGTTGTAATTGAAAGCGCCTCACTTCAAATCCTAATATTTGTCAACTAACCAATCTTCTAATCCAGCCATTAACTGTAAATCGACTATGGTCAAATAATTTAGAAGGACAAATTACAGGCATTACTTCATGTCGCAAACGACTTTTAAAAAATACGATTGAATTATTAGCAGGTCTAATAGTTTTGTAATTCTCCTGAGTTATAGCTCCTCTACCTTTTAATTCAGTATCATAAATTCTGAGTTCCCCTCCAGAAAAAGCTTTGGGTTCTTGATAAAAATAATAAACATAAGTAAGTTCTCTAGTTGCTGTTTTTTCACTACCTGCATCATTATGAATTTTGTAATAACATCCATCATTATGTGCTGTTAGTTGTACTTCAATTTCTGATATTTCAAAAGGAGGCATATTTAATTTAGTTAATACTTCTGGCAACTTTTCTAAAATTTTACCTTGAATAAGTGCTGATAATTCTGGAAAAAATTTAGCAAAAAGTACATAAGATTGGCGATATTTATCTGCTTTAGTTGTTGTTGTTGATTCGACATATTGCTCTCTCTTTTCAATTGCTTGATTTATAAAAATTTGATTTTCTGCCGATGAAAAAAAGTTTTGTATTTCTACATAGTCAGCAGGTAATAAATTCGATAGTCCTAAATTATTTGTTTGTACTTGGTTTAGTTCTTGTTGAGCATCAGATATTAATGTTGTTGGTGACTGATGATTTTGCTGAGATAAAAGACCAGTCATTTCCAATATTTTCAAAGCTACAGTTGCCCTTTCTTGTGCCGGTAGTTGTTGATTATTGAGAATTTCTTCCAAAGTAGCAATTGACTGAAATAATAATTTATTCACTCTTTCGGGAAGAACAATATTGTGATTGTTAAAATTGCTATTTTTGTTGGTTTGTGGTTCTATGTACATAATTAAACTCGATAATTTACTAGAGATTTGATGATGTGGTCTCTAAATATTTTATCGGATTTATTTGCAGATAGGTTATGTGAATAATTAAGGGAATGTTCAATTTTCCAGATTCTCTCAAAACTAGCCTTAATATTCAATCTAATTAAGTTGGTGAAAAAAAAGTATGTAATACCAATTTCATAAACTTAAACAACACTGTTATTACTAACTTAAAAATTAATGACAACTATATATTTACCAAGACCGAGAGAGGCCGAAGGCACTTATCTGAGAATAGTCTCAATCAATGATGTCTACGACATCAAAAACTATGTACGTTCCCCAACCATTTTTTCAACTCGGTCCACCACCACCGTTTCCCAACATTTCTGAGAATCTAAATGGTATGAGTTTCTTTTTTGCCACCATTTTTGGTATCAGTCAAGTATTCTTCTCAAGCAAGTTGCTATCAGCGATTTTGATTTTTGTCGGGTTGATCCTATACAGCCCCATGGGAAGTCTTTTTGCTATATTAGGTTCGGGAATTGGGCTACTAACAGGAATGGTTTTGGGAATAGATACTAATTAATGTGCTTTATTTTGGACTATGGGGATACAACTCGATATTAACAGCGATCGCTACTGGAGGAATCTTTTATGCTCCTAACTTGAGAAGTCTGGGAGCATCTTCTGGAGCAGCTTTACTAACAGCACTAATCTGTTGGATACTGAATGTAATTATGACACCCATTGGTTTACCCATTTTGTCAATAGTGGTAGTTTGTCCCTAAAAGAACTAAGTTACCACTTTAAAAAAGCAGGAAACCCCTTAAAGGAAGAGGAGTTAAATCTTATGTTTTCTAGCATGGATGTGGATAGTAGTGGGGAAATTGACTTTGAAGAATTTGGCGAACTAATGTTACGACATCGCTATTTGATGTCAAGGTTTGAAGAATTTTCAACTTACTTTATTCCCATTGATGCAGACAAAAATGGTGTTTTAGATATCCGTGAAATGAATGTAGTATTAGCAAGTGTGGATGAGTCTCCTTTTTCAGAAGAGGAAATTGCATTTCTATATCAAAAAACAAGAGAAAAAGACTTTACTTGGGAAAAGTTTATTGAAGTCTTATTAGTAATTTAGGCGTTGATAAATAAATATACGATTAATTAATTTATATGGCTAAAAAACTTGTACTGATGGATCATGATGGTGCTGTAGATGATTTTCTCTCCACTGTTTTACTAATGACTATGGAAAATGTTGAACCTTTAGGAGTAATTGTCACACCTGCTGATTGTTATATTGAACCTGCAATTAATGCGACTAGAAAAATTTTAGATTTAATGGGATGTTCTGATGTTCCGGTGGCAGAAAGTACGGTGCGTGGTGTTAATCCTTTTCCTGTTTTATTTAGAAGAGATTCTTTTGCCGTTGACCATTTTCCAATTTTAAATGAGAAGGAAAATATTGATACTATTTTAGTTTCTGAACCTGGTCAAAATTTCATGGTACGAGTTTTAAAATCCTCTCCAGAACCTGTAACATTAATAATAACTGGTCCCTTGACAACTGTTGCTACAGCTTTAGATATCGACCCAGAAATTGAGTCAAAAATTAAAGAAATTGTTTGGATGGGTGGTGCTTTAAATGTACCGGGAAATGTGAGTAAGGATATGGAACCTGGTCAAGATATGTCTGCTGAATGGAATGCTTATTGGGACCCGTTTGCTATCGAAAGGGTGTGGCAAACTCAAATTCCAATTGTGCTTTGCTCGTTGGATATTACTAATAATGTACCTCTAACTTCTGAGTTTTCCAGAAAATTAGGTAGGCAAAGAAAGTATCCTATTTCTGATTTTGCAGGACAATGTTACGCTTTGGCAATTTCTCAGGATTATTATTTTTGGGATGTTTTAGCAACTGCGTATTTGGCACATCCAGAATTTTATCAATTGCAGGAATGGGAAACTGTAGTTATCACAAAAGGTGTCAGTCAAGGTCGAATAAAAGTAGAAACTGGTGGGCGAAAAATTATGGCAATGGAACGGGTAGATACGGATAGTTTTTATAATTATATTCTGGAACAATGGGCACGGTAGAACCAATTAATAATTAACAATTAATAATTAATAATTTTTACTAAGATTTGCGCCTATTGTTAAAAATTATTACAAAGAGCTAAATAATTAATTCAAGAGCTGTTTTTAACATAAAAAAAATCGTAGTAAATAAAAATTAAACATTGAAAATATTGTCCATAGTTAATTATTTTCAAAAATAGTATAAGTGTTGACATTTGATTGGTAAAATATACTTAATCGAATACTTCAACTTATTAAGTTGAAATCGTCCCAAACTGACATTAATAATCTAAAAAAAAGATTAACTATGGTAGAACATAAACGTATTGGCATTCTTACCAGTGGAGGAGATTGTGCGGGATTAAATCCAGTAATTCGAGCTGCGGTATATCGGGCTGTAGGAACCTACAATTGGGAAGTTTTCGGCATTCGCCAAGCTACCCAAGGATTGATGCAGCGTCCTCCAAAAGCAATCAAACTGGAACTTGAAAAAATTGACCCCTTACTAACAGCAGGAGGTACAATTTTAGGAACTACAAATAAAGGTGACCCATTTGCCTTTCCGATGCCAGATGGAACAATTCTCGATCGCTCTGAAGAAATTATCGAAGGCTATCATCTACTTGAACTCAATGCTTTAATTGGTATCGGTGGTGACGGCAGTCTGGCTATCCTCCGCAAAGTTGCCCAACAGGGAAACCTAAATCTGGTGGGTATCCCCAAAACCATTGATAATGATGTGAGCTGTACCGAACTCTCTATTGGTTTTAATACTGCAGTCAAAATTGCCACAGAAGCACTAGACCGCTTGCACTTCACTGCTGCTAGTCACAGTCGAGTGATGATTTTGGAAGTCATGGGACGAGATGCAGGTCATATTGCGCTGAATGCTGGTATTGCAGGCGGTGCAGATGTGATTTTGATTCCGGAAATTCCTTACAAAACAGAGCGGATCTGTGAGTATATCCGTAAACGTCAGGATTTAGGCAAAAATTACTCTTTGGTCATAGTAGCAGAGGCTGTTCGTACTGAAAATGGGGAATTTGTGACAACTAACGATTCCTTTGGTCAATCTAGGTTTGGTGGCATTGGTCAATACTTGGCTCATAGAATTTCTGGTTGTAGTGGAGCAGAAACTCGTGTAACTGTGTTAGGTCATATTCAACGTGGGGGTACTCCTTCGCCTACAGATCGGATAATTGCCTCAGCTTTTGGGGTGGCAGCAGTTGACTTGATTGCTGAAGAAAAATATGACCACATGGTAGCCTGGCAAAATCGACAAGTTTTCAGCGTCCCGATTGTAGATGCGATCGCTAAATACAGAGCAGTAGATCTCAATGATACTTTGGTCAAAACTGCTCGGAGTATCGGCATTTGTCTAGGGGATTAAATCATAAGAAAGTAATTATATCATGTCTGGTTGAATATTTATAAATTAAAGAAGGAGCAGTTTTTAGATGAGTAAACCACAGTTAAAAATTTAGGTTGTAGGTGGTAGGTGAAACGAGGGCTGGGAATCTCAATAGTAGGGA
>JASJEE010000114.1 GCA_030064835.1 Microcoleaceae cyanobacterium MO_207.B10
CCTCGTATTCTCAAACCATTTGCTATGGCATTACTGACATTTTCATCTAGATGAAATTTAATTTTATTTGACATTTTCACCTTTGATAATTTTTTGAATTAAAGATGGTTTGTTGCCTTGTAATTGTTTGGCAAAAGCTTCTCCTGCTTCAATTTGTTGCCTAATTTCTGCTTGATGATCGTGGTAATAAGCTAAAGCTGCATAAACATCTGCTAAGGTAATTGTAGGATGATGATAAATAATTTCATCGGGAGACATTCCCATTCTTTCATGCCAAATCACAATATCTTGAACTTTAATTCGATGTCCGGCAATACGGGGTTTTCCGCCACATATACCTTCTGTGATTTCTATGTGTTGTGAAATAATTGAAGAAGACATAATTGTTTACTTTTAATATTGACCAATTTTGATGATTATAGCATTTTTTTGCAGAAAGGGAAATGAGGAGGGATAGAACTCCGTTCCGCTGACGCGATCGCTATTCTGTGCTGAGGACTCCTTTTTGGAGAATAAGACTTTACCATCAATATTGGCAAAAAATCCTATTTTGGTAAGGAGTTTGCAGACATTCTTACTTTTGACTTTTGACTTTTAACTTTTGAATTTCCTCCCGCAACTCCTGACATTCTTTCAATTGTGGCACTCCTAATTCTGTGAAAATAGCGATCGCCTCATGGCAATACTGTCGTGCTGCATCTAAATTTCCTAAGTGTTGATGAGCTTCTGCTATATTCTGGAGAGCTATTGCTTGGTAATGAGGGTTTCCTATCTGCTGAAATATCTCTAATGCTGCTTGTGAATATTTCAGAGATTCGGCATACTTTTCTAACTTGAGCAAAGTCTCTCCCCAGTTTCCTAGAGCAATACCCTCCCCTCAAATTCGCCAGTTAAAATATTTCAAGAAAAAGAGTTTCTCCGAAGTTTACTGGAGCATTACTCTCTTTACAAAAGTTTCCTATTTCCCTTGATATTTGTAAATGCTGCTGATAATACTTGATGGCTTTGTCATGTTCTCCTAGGGCATCATAAGCCAGACCAAAATTCTCCAAAGCATGACCTTCCCAAGAACGGTTGCCTATTTCCCTTGCTATTTTTAAACTCTTCTCAATATTCTCGATAGCTTCGTAATATTTTCCTTGGAAACGGTAAACAATACCTAAGTTTGCTAAAGCACTACCTTCTCCAGAACGGTGGTGTGTTTTCCTGGCTATTTTTAAACTCTTCTGAAAATTCTCAATAGCTTTGTGATATTTTCCTTGGGAACGGTAAACCATACCCAAACTCCCCAAAGCATAACTCTGCCCAGAAAAGTTGCCTATGTTCTCTGCTATTTCTAAACTTTGCTGAAGAGGCTCGATGGCTTTGTCATATTGTCCTAGAGCATCGTAAGCTAGACCCAAATTACACAAAGCATGACCCTTCATATAACGGTTTTCTATTTTCTCTGCTATTTGTAAATGTTGGTTATGATAGTTGATAGCTTCTTGATATTCTCTTTGGAAATGGTGAACCAGACCCAAATTCCCCAAAGCATCTCCCTTCCTAGAAGGGTTGTCTATTTCCTTTGCTATTTCTAAACTATCCTGAAAATACTTGATGGCTTTTTCATATTCTCCTAGGGAACGGTAAGCCAAACCCAAATTCCCCGAAGCAGTACACTCCCCAGAACGGTTGGCTATTTTATCTGCTATTTCTAAACTCTGACGGTGGTACTCAATGGCTTTTTCATATTCTCCTAGGGAATGGTAAGCCAAACCCAAACCATTTAAATAAATACTATCCCAATATTTATCTAATTTACCAAATAGTCTATTGTAGAGATGAATACATTCCTCATAGTAACCCCATCTCCCTAGTTGAGTATGTAAATCTTCACCAACTGGCGGTACTTTAATATTAAGAATTTTCTTTGCTCCTTCCCAGTCTTTCACTTCACAAAGATGATAAAATGCTTCTAGATAGCCTTTTACCACCTCTAAGTTGTCATTTACTTTTTGGGGACATTTGTGCTTAGTCACCCAATTAATAACTGCCCGATATCGCTGACGCTTAGAAAATGGCTCAATTAACTTTAGAGCATCTCCGTCAAGCTCCAATAATTTCAAGACATAATCAGCACTAGGTAAATTCCACCCTGATTTTGATAAATCAACCATTTTCCCCATCCAATTTCTTTAAATTTTCGAGTGATATGCTACGAATTAAATTATGTTGTCTCAGCAGAATATCACCATTTTCATCAACTCCTACTTCCTCAACCAAAAAGCGATCGCGCAAAGTCAGCAACGCCACCTCCTGCTCCTCCTTACTACAACTCCACTCTTCCAAATGACTAAACCAAAAACTCTCTGGCACCTCACACCTATATATTGCACCAACACAAATCAACCGATAAGCATTAAGCGCGTCATTCTGCAACCGAGAAAAAGTCTTATCTAGTCGCTTCTTGACTTTTTTGCGCAACAGACGAGTATATCTGTCTAGCCGAAATTTATCATCAGCACCAGCAGTTATTCCCTGAGTCTGGGCTTCCTCAATTGCCTTTTCCACCTCCTCAATTTCCTTACCATACCTTTTCCAAAAACCTACCACATTACCATTAAAAGGTTTGCTGCCAATTTCTCCGGCAATTACCCGCAAGGCCAAAGGATGACCCTCGTAAGCATTACCAATACGTTGTAAATATCGTAGGTTAGGATAATTTTCCTCAACCTCCAACCCAGTCTTCCCAAATAACTGCAACTGCTCCGACTTGCTCAAACCAGTCAAAGGTTGAGACTCCCAGAAATTCTGATAACGTCCCGGAATTTGCCCAGGGAAATCTTGGGAAGTCAAGATAATGCGACTTTGACATTCTGAATCACCCAAAAATTGCTCAAAAAATCTCACCCACAACTCATCCTGAAAATCACTCCATCCCTCATCCTCATTTCCCACCAAAATATTTTCCAGAGAATCAATAATTATCAGATACCGATGTTGTCGCAAACGATTAACTAATTTAGAGAGTAGCTTTTCCACATCTTGATAATCATCTTCAGTGAGAGACTCTCCCCACTTTTTTAACCACCGGATAGCAACACTCCGAAAATCTTTAGTTTCTTGCTCATTATCAAAATTTTCCTGGCGAAAGTTGCTCCAGTCTCCCTGCAAAAATTCTTGGTGTAGCTCCACCGCCAATTTTTCAGCCAAAGCAGTCTTACCAATACCACTAATACCAACCAGAATAAGTAAGCGACAAGACTCTTTAACTTTTGTAGTTAATTCAGTGATGAGGTTTTCTCTACCCACCCAAACATCATCATAAGCAAAAAATTCCACAGTAGAATTTTGAGGAGAGGGAGGAGCATTGTCTACAATTTCTTCCCAGTTAACCCCTACAGTCTGACAAATATCTTTAAAAGTTTGTGGCCGGATAGAACTACCTTCCAAAAAACGTTTTAAGGTTGATAGTGAGGTTCCAGCTAGTCCAAACCAAGCATCCTCCGATCTTTTCCAACCTTTCTTTCTTCTAGCTATCTCAATCTTTTCTAGCCCCTCTTGAGAAGCCCTTAAACCAACACCCATAACATATTTTTATATATTGATTGGTTCAATTTTAGCTCACTTTTGGTAACTGAGCTAAAATCGCTCAATTAGATTGAGCCAAAACTAGACATTGAAAGGTAATTGCAGAATTTATATTGGTTATATCGAAGTTGAAACCCCGGCGACAAGCCATCAATTTTGATACCAAACACCTATAAAAAGGAAAAACAAATGGTCACAGAATTTACGCCAATACTTTTTGCCGTAGATCCCATAATAACACCAATTCTTCTTACCAAACTATTTGGTTGGCTCGCGTTAGGTACTACTGCAGCAAGTATCGCTATCCAAATACTTGATTCAGTAGTTGACATAGAGTGGGGGCAGCTTAGTTACAGCCAACGAAATAAGGTGAAAAAGATTTACGCCAAAGCTTATAAATTTTGGCAAAATAACAGCCCCAAAATTAAATTTTGCGTCGATTTTATATCAAACGTAGGTAGCCTAGTCACAAGCTCCCAAACCATATCTTCTTGGAGTTCAGCTTCTACGGATATGCAAAATACTTTGACCAATCAAGGGTCAATTAGTCAAGAGTATACAGTCAGTTAATTTGACAAAAATTAGGGGAAATAAATTTATTTCCCCTCACAAAACAAATCTATTTCAACTAAATTAGGAGACAACAAAATGGCAAAACCACTAAACACCACTTGGCAGAAAAATTTTAAGCCAATGTTTGGTCAGGAAAAACAAATACAAGTAACAGTCAACGAATTACCCAGTCATGGTAACTCTAATAACCCAGATCCAAAAGTTAAGAATCATGTAGAAGAAAAGATGGTTAAAGCTATTTTTTCTGCCCTAGAAAGATACCCAGAAATAGAAGGAGCCCCAACACCCAAACAAGTAATTATTAAGTTTACAGATAGCCCCAATCAAACTACTAATAATTCCGTTCAAGAGCAAATTCAACAACAGAAAGTCCCAGGGGAAATTGATGCTAGTTCATTGATAATAGAACCAAAACATTCTCTAGAGAAAATTATCATTCCTCCTAGCACAAAAAAACGGATTCAAGAAGTCCTAAATTTGTCTCAAAAAACAGGCTTAATCAAATCATGGGGTTATGATGATGTCTCAGGGATGATTATATTAGAAGGTCTTCCTGGAACTGGTAAAACAAGTATTGCCCATGGCATAGCAAAAGCTCTAGGTAAGAAAATTTTAGAAGCTAATAACGGACAATTTTCTAGTCGATATGTAGGTCAAACAGAACAGAATATTTGCAAAATTTTTGCCGAGGCAGAAAAGCAAGATGCCATAGTTTTTCTAGACGAGGTTGATACAGCAGCAGGCAAGCGTTTATCTAACCCCGAAGATAGTGCTTCCAGAGGTATAAACTCCTCTGTAAATACTCTCTTAGCGGAAATACAAAAGTTTTCTGGCCTAGTAATAGTAGCCACAAATAACGCTCAAGTTTTAGACCCTGCCTTTGTAGATCGTGGCCTAGATGCTATTTCTCTTAGCTTACCAGATGTACAATGTCGGCAACGCATTTTTGAAGTTCATATATCAAAAAAACACCCTCTTGCCTCAGATATTTCCTTAGCAAGATTAGCAGATTTAACTGAAGACTTCTCACCCAGAGAAATTAAAACACTGATTAAGAAAGTCGTCTTAAAAACTGCCTCCCGAAGTTCTGAAAATGAAGGAAATGTTTCGACAATGAACGACTTTCTAGAAGCAATTGAACAAGTGCGTCACACAAAAAATATCATCTCAAATAGCCAAGATTCCCAAGCCAAAAATTGGATGTTAAACCAAGCAATGGAAATCACAAATGGTCAGAATAATGAGAATCATAAGTCATGGTAATGACTCATGGCTAAGGTGAAATTACCATGATAAAATAGATTAGGGTAGGTGTAATGCCTACCCTTTTTTTATGATGTAAAATACAGAAAAAACTAGCGATCGCTCAAAGGAGAAAAAATTATGCCATCCCCATTTCCAGGTATGGACCCCTATTTAGAACATCCCGATTTATGGCCGGGATTACATCTATATTTAACTGTAAAAATGGCTGACTTATTATCTGCCCAACTAAGTCCTAAATATTTCGTTTCCCTACAAGTAAGAATCTATGAAGAAAAAGATATAGAATCTTTATTTGCAGATATTCCTGATATTTCAGTAGTGTCAAAAGAAAGCCAGATTAACACATCAAATTCTACAGAATCTCAACTTGCAGTAACAGAACCTTCCACAAAACCTATAACAGTAACTCTGCCAATACCTATAACTATTTGCCAAGGATATTTGGAAATTCAAGAAGTAGCAACTAAGGAAGTTATAACTGCTATAGAAATATTATCTCCTGCGAATAAAAGAGCTGGAAAAGGTAGAGAAATGTATCTAGAAAAAAGAGAAAAAGTTTTAGATAGTTCAACTAATTTTATCGAAATAGATTTACTGCGTCGCGGTCAACGAATGCCTATTTCAAATGATAAAAATAAAACTCATTATCGAATTTTAGTGAGTCGGAAAAAGCAACGTCCAAGAGCCGAACTATATGCCTTTAATATCCAAAATAAAATCCCTGAATTTCCATTACCATTACGCCCAGAAGATACAGAACCAATTATAGATTTACAAGGTTTATTAACTACTATTTATGATGCTGGTCGTTACGATTTAAAAATAGATTACTCTCAAAAACCAGTACCACAATTATCAGAAAAGGATGCAACTTGGGCAGAGACTTGGTTGCGACAACAAAATCTTTAAAAGTGGCGATCGCTTTCTGTCTAACTACAACTGCTCTCAAGATATTAGAATGTTTGTTGTGGCACTAAAGTTAACATCATATGATATATGATCAACATAGATGAATTTCAACAATTAATAATTAACAATTATTTCTCTTCAAAAATTAAGAGGATTGACTAAAAGGAAAATTGGCGTTGCTGATTTGGGGTATGATTTATATTTATTAGCGATCGCTAAACTATTAAATAGTAAGTATTCTAGATTGTTGAGTTTTTATTTTCATACCTTGATTCAGCAACGCTGGAAAATTTCCTCTGATTTCCCCTTAAAATGGCTATGCATTATAAACATTTTTATTAACATAAAACCTAGACAAAAGATGGAAATATGGAAGTTATCTATTTGCCGTTAAATGTAGATTTGAGGAGAGTTAACTGATTTAATTAGAGGCTTTTTTCCCCACCTCCCGTTTCACAAAAGGGTGGTGCGGAGTTCCTGATCAGGGATAGCTTAAAAGGGGGAGGTGGGGGAGCATAATTTTTCGGTAAGTGTTAATTTTTTTCGGAATAATAAATTAGTTTTCACCATAATATTTTACCCTTACTCAAGATAATTATTAAAGTTTGATCGCATTTTTTCAATACTTAAATCCTGTATCCAATATTCCACTAAAGCATGACCGAAAGCCCAAGCATTACGGTCTGGAGAAGAGGGATTTTCTAATAATAAAGGCCAAAGTGCAAGCAAATCAAAATTACGCATATTTCCATCCCCACTCAATAGGGAAAATAGCTCGTAAGCCATCTGCAACTTACCAATAACTACTGGCAATTCTTCAACAGGAATTTTTTCTGCTAACAAATAAGCTAAAGTAGGCGAACCAGTTGTCATAGTAGAAATAAACTGCAACACCGGACTTTTCAACAAAGCAGTTAACCCCTGAGTCGTCGCCATTTGAAAAGTGTAATGGTCAATAATTTTAGCAGCAGCAACAACACGAGTTTCGCGATCGCGCAAAAACCGAGCCAGACGTAATTGTTTCGCCGGAGCAATAGCTTCTACTAGAGACAGAGAGATAGCATCAACATTCCAAGCATCCCTACCAGTTTTAATATCCCCCGTAACGACAGGCAAAACTTGACTACAAAATTCTCCAAATATTTCAGCTCGATATTGAGTCGCCTCCCGAATAGACTTTTCTTTAGCACCTTTTCCCCAGACCCAATCATAAGGTGGTTGCCATTCTCGGATCGGGCGTAAACGGTCAACTTGCGTTGTGATCACAATAGCTGGCAAATCTGTAATTTCCCTGTTCATGTCTTGGAGAAAATCTACATCCATCTGTAGCGCTGGATCGAGAGCAGGAGTAACTAACAATAATAAATCTGCAGTTTGAGCATAGTCAAGCACTAATTTTCGCAAGTCAGTGCGGTTAGCTTGTTCATAACCAGGGGTATCCCAGAGGTCGAGAGTTTCTCCGGTTTGACTTTGCCATTGATAATTTTTGATTTTGTCCGTACTCGGCAACACATCCACTTCAGCGCGGTCTGCTTGAAATATAGTATTGATCAAACTACTTTTTCCAGCTCCGGTACGCCCCACTAACAGAATATTAACGGGTTTTTGCTCGACGGTGGCGTTAGGTTCAGCTTGTTCGAGAATTTGTTGCAGGGTTTGAGTTTCTGCTTTCGGGATAGCGGGGGAAGGAAGAGATATTGCTTCATCAGAAATGGTTGTGTTCCCGTAGAGAGCGATCGCCTGTTTAGACAAATTGCGTAAAGCTGTCTCTCGTAATAACTGACTGAAATTCATCAACAATTGTTGATTCGCTTGGTCGCTGTAACGCTTACTACTAACTTTGGCTATTGCTGCCACGGGGTTTAGTAGCCATTGTGCCCAACTCCAAGCTCGCAAAAGTTTCCGGGCTGAGGGTTCTAATTTGCGGTAGATTTCATATCCCTGATATGCTTGCCCTACTGTGACTTGATTTAGGGTGGGGGATAATTTTTGCATAAACCTATCCATGTCATCTACTGTTCCACGAATCAAACTGTAAGCTTGGGGAATGTAGATATTGAGTAGGGGATATTTGACTTCAGGATGGTAAGCATTGGCAACAGCAACTACTACTGTTTGACAACGTTCCCAGAACTTTTGCCAGTCTTCCCAGAATGGGGGGTCGTTGCGGGATGATTTGATTATTTCTTGGAGTTTGGTTTCTACTTGTTTGGTGACATCGTTTTCTGTGGGTAGGGTTGTAGTTTCTTCAGTTTCTATATGTTTATTAACTTCTGCCATAACTGTTTCCATTTGTTCTCGTGCAGGTCTAGTCCATTTGACGAGGAGCAAACGCCATCCCACAAATATGAGGATGAATATTCCCCAGATCCAGTTAATACCCCACTGATGAATTTGCAATCCTGCGGATACCATGAAAAATCCGATGATGGCAGCGATGGGTAGGGCGAGTATTATTAATTGCCAACGTTTTAGTCGTGTCATTTTTTTTATGTCTGGTTTAGATATCTGTCTGTTAACAGTTTATCGTATGTCGTCTGGACAGAAAGGCGAGGTGATACAATCCGAATTATTTCAGCAAGAAAGGCAAACAGATATGAGGGTCAACGATTTGAACAATACCTCTTGTACTGATTGGGATGGACTAGAGAAGATGACAGATGAAGAGATTGATTGTTCTGATATTCCTCGCTATCAAATCCGGTTGAATACTTATTACATAGTTGAGAGATATGGGGAGATGGGGAGATAGGGAGGTGGGGAGATTTAAGGCTTGAAGTAATTTAAAAATTAGAGTTGTTTGGAAATAAAAATTTAAAATGCTCAAAAGCTTGCTATATAAGGGTTTCATACTTTTCCGCTCCAAAAGCGCTGTAAGCATTTACTGATAAGGGTTTTAGCCATTTTTGGTGCTTAATTCCCAACAACTCTATTATGAACATACACTCGTTGAACCGGATTCTATATAACTAAGGAATGTTTTGAGCAAGTGATTCTCAGAATACCTAGTTCCCAAGTGCAAAATTTAATAGAGTTAGATGTTGATGTGATGGCATGGTTTAGATTGCAAACTGAGGAGTATAAAACTATGATTAATGAAATCTTACGTCGATATATAGAAAGTAATAGTTAGGAATTAAGTTAAAATCAATAATTTTATAAGCTGTTTAAATTTGCTTTTATGATAGGAAATCGTAAACTTAATTAATCTTCATTTGATAGTAAAATTGAGAAGAGAAATACAAACAAACAAATCAAATGACTAAGAGAAAATGCCCAAAATGCAACAGTAAATTCAAACTGCCATCCCTATAATTTTCTTTCATACTGCCACCCACTGATGTTGATTATGAATGGGTGGAAAGTAGTCAAACACTTAGTTGTCCCCACTGTAATGCAACAAAGCCGTATGGGTGCGCCAATCTCTTGCTGGAAAAGTGCAAAAAGTCAGTGAATTAGAATTGTCTTAAAATTACCACACTTCCCAAAACCTCCCACACCTCCCACACTTCCCTCTATCTTTCTTAACTCTTTGCTTTATTAAATAAATCTCAAATGGGTTCTATATGAGAGGGAATTGAAATCTTGCGATAGTACAGATAGTACAGTACAGCGCTGGGCGATCGCCACTCACAAAATTCTACTATAAACTTTAGATTAATATCTAGTCTCTTTTCTTCACCATCATCAGCTCAATTTCTACAGATATTTGTAAAATCCGTAACAGTAAAATGTCAATTATTCTTGTAAAACTCACATTTCCAAGTCCTAGATAAAACTTCATATTTTTCTTATAATTATAGCAGCAACTCTAGCTATATAATAATAAATATTTTGATTCAATTCTCACCACTTGTAGTTAACTAAATTATAACTATATACAAACAGCAGAGGAGAAATAAATATGAAAAATCAAGATTGGATTTTGACTGGAGACGGTCAATGTCAACCTTGTAAAACTTTGAATGAATGGAAATTATTAAGAGAAAATTATCGACTTTATCGGTTTTTAACTGAACTAGAAGATACTCTAAAAGATGCCATAGATGAAGCTAGTTGTCTGCCAAAAATTCGAGTATTAGTCCGACAATTTATGATTAATTCATATTGGTTGCGAACTCAAGAGCCAGAAGCTTGCGAAAGAACTGGTACTTCGGTTATTTTGTTATACGATGAATTAGGATTTCCTCTAACTGTACAAACAGTCAAATTCATGCCTGGAACAATGTCAACAATTCATAATCATGGCACTTGGGGAATAGTAGCAGTATTAAAAGGTCAAGAAAAAAATACTTTCTGGAAACGGACTCCTGAATCAGATAATAAATATAAAATTGAACGAGTCGGAGAGCAAATCTTACAACCTGGAGATTTAATTAGTTTTACTTCTGATGCTATTCATAATATAGAAGTAATTGGAGATGAACCTACATTTACTTTGAATATTTACGGTGAAACAAAATCTTCAGAACGATTTGAATTTGACCCTATTGCCCAAACAGCTAAAAAATTTTGAATCAGAAAGGCAAAACACAGATTTTGTTTTGCACAAATATGGCAGAATAATAGCATCAAAACAGAAGTTTAAACCTGATAATAATTTATTTCCTATTTTTTGATGTCACTTGCAAAGTGTAACCTTCTGCCTGATAATTAGGGATATTAATGCTCTTGCTATTGACCATTTTTGGGGAGGAATTTAGTAGAAAAATTCGGCTATAAACCCCACGCCTTTGTTACAGGTACGGGTTAATTAATGAATAATGGATAATGGATAATGGATAATGAATAATTACCTCTCCCTAAAAATGGATATGATTGATCCTTAAGGAAAAAAAATTATTTTTGTCTCCTTGAAAGGGTCAGCTTTCAACCCAAATTCTCAATTATTTAATTATTAATTATTCAGTGAAAAATCACAATCATCAAGTTGTTGTCCGATGGAAATTAAAATGTACATAGTTGTAATATTATAATAAAATCCTAGCTATCAGAAAAATTATAGTTGAGAAAAACTTAATGTATTGATGTATTGAAATATTATAAAAAACTATTTTAATAGGAATCCTTCGGATTCATCCAGGTAGTTACTTTTGATTTGGTAAATAATGTCTAATCCTTTCCTTTCGCTTAACTATGAATCTGCCATCCAAGCTTTAGGTGGTGACTATTATGATGAGGTACTTGCTGCTGAATTTCCCCAACATATTTTACGATTTCGTAATGATAAATTACTGCCAAAAATAGGTCTAAATGCTGAAGATGTTAAGGATGAGCATTTTATCGAAGCTTTTGGTAAATTTCATTGTGTTGGACCTTTTTTAGCCCTACGTTATCATGGCTATCAGTTTGGTGAATATAATCCTTATTTGGGTGATGGTAGGGGTTTTCTTTATGGTCAAGTCCGTGGGGTAGATGGTGAATTATATGATTTTGGGACTAAGGGATCGGGGAGAACACCCTACTCCCGCAGTGCTGATGGTAGACTAACTCTCAAAGGTGGGGTGCGAGAGGTATTGGCAGCCGAAATGTTGCATCGTCATGGTGTTCGCACTTCTCGGTGCTTGAGTTTGATTGAAACTGGGGAGGGATTATGGCGTGGGGATGAACCTTCTCCGACTCGCTCATCGGTGATGGTGCGTTTTAATCGTTCTCATATCCGGTTTGGTACTTTTGAAAGGCTGCATTTTTTCAAGCGTCCAGACTTGACAAAAAGTCTGTTAGATCATGTAATTGATTGTTATTATTCTCATCTTAAGGAACAGGATAATTGCTATTCTGTATTCTACGCAGAGTTAGTAGAAAGAGTTGCTAAATTAGTTGCTCAATGGATGGCTGCTGGATTTTGTCATGGTGTATTAAATACTGATAATATGTCGATTACTGGGGAAAGTTTTGATTATGGCCCTTATGCTTTTATCCCCACTTATGACCCCAAATTTACAGCAGCTTATTTTGATTATTCTGGTCTTTATCGTTACAGTCACCAACCATTAGTTTGTAAGTCAAATTTGCACCTACTTCAGGATGCTTTAGCTGCAATTATTGATAAACAAGAAATGAAGACTGCTTTAGAAAAATTTGATGATTGTTATCTGACTGAATATCGCCAATTAATGATTAATAGGTTGGGATTTGAAGATTTACCAGAGCCAGAAGCAGAAAAGTTACTGCAGCTAACTATAAAAATACTCACAGATTCTCAGGTGGGATATCACGATTTCTTTTTTGAATTGAGACAACTATTTTCTCCCTATTGGCGTGATGATATTAGTAAGATTTTTGCTGATTTTGAACAGCAAGATTTAATCGAGCCTTGGCGACAATATTATTATCATTTGTTGCAAAGTTATTCTAACGATGAATTAAAGAAGATGGGGAAAATTTTAACACAATATAATCCGCAACAAAGTCTAATTCGACCTGTAATTGAATCAGTCTGGGAACCAATTACAGTTGAGGATGATTGGCAGCCATTTCGTGATATACTGAAGCGAATACATGAAGAATAAGGGACTAATCTAATGAAGCAGTTAATTAAAAGTATTCTCTATAAAACTTACCCAATTTTTAAGTCAAAACCAGATTTATTAATTATTGGCGCTCAAAGGTCGGGAGTAACATCACTATATAAGTATTTAATTCAACATCCTCAAACTTTAGTTACTTGGAATTGGAGGGAGACTTATTACTTTGATGTTGATGAAAACTATAATAAAGGAATTGGATGGTATTTACGGCATTTTCCCTGGAAATTACAGAAAGGAAATAAGTTGACATTTGAGGCACCACCAAGTTATCTTTACCACTCTTATATTCCTGAGCGAATTCAGCATGATTTAGGAAATATTAAGATGATTTCTATCCTGAGAAATCCTGCTGATCGAGCTTATTCAGCATGGCAAATGTTTCATAGTTATTCTAGTAATTCTCTGAGTCATTTAAGGGAAAGAGCAGATGAGCGGTCATTTGCGGAGGCAATAGAACAAGAACTAAATCCCGAATCAAATCAGGCAAAATATCCCTACGATTATGTAGAGCGAGGAAAGTATGTTTACCAACTTAAAAATTATTATCAATACTTTGATCGAGATAATATCTTGGTTTTGAATTTTGAAGATTTCTGTGATAATTTAGGTTCTGTACTTAATCAAGTCACTGATTTTCTAGGTATTGAAAAATACTCACCAGAAATGATTAAGGAGTTGCAACAACAGAAATATGCAGTAGCAAAATATATCAAAAGTCCTGGTGATGAGGAAGTAATAGAGAGGTTGAAAAACTATTTTGTTCCTACTAATGAAGAACTATATAACTTATTAGGTTGTCGTTATAATTGGTAGAGTTTATTTTCTGTTTAATATCACGTTTGGTCAAAATAGATATAATACCAAATTCGGTTTAGCTAGTAGGGACAGAAGACAGAGGGTAGTGGACTGACACATCTAAAATATTGCCTTAAAAGGAAGTATGGGAAGTATGGGAAGAGGGGGAAGAGGGGTACACCGAAAAACTTACTATTTTTTGGTTTATCCTTAGCATAAGCTTTCCTTCGGAATGCGGAGCAAACGCTAACACTCTTTACTGCTACGAGGAAGCAAGCTACTACCCAACCTACAATTTTAGGTGTGTCAGTCCAATATAAATATCATACATAATATCGTTTTACTTACAGCGGTTTTCCTGCACGGTAAACTACTGTCGGGACGTTGTATTGAACGTCCCGACTAGGTTTTGTTTATGGCGATGTGGTTCATCAAGAGCGAAAAGCACTGTAAGCGATCGCTTAAAATCCTTGCTTTTTCCTGACCCCCGCCTCCCCCCAGGGGACAAGCTTCAAACTTATGACTTAGCGGATCATATGATAATTAATTATGATAATTCTATATTATCCTCAAGATCAACCTAACCTAAATTATGAAATCTATAATTCTATTTTAACTCGATTGACAGAATTATTAATCGCCTCTTCTAAATCTGATTCTGTGAGAGACTTCAGTAAACTAAAAACAAACCCCTCTTGAGTAAGATTTTGCATATAATAATTAGTGAGATATGACAATAATTTAGGTTGGTTATGAACGTAAATTTGAAAGAAAGCTAAACTTAATACCTGAAGATATGGATAAGCTAATTTGGGATTAGGGCCAATTAATTCTTTTGGTAGTTCTACAGAAGCTTCTGCTTCTTCTTGAATAAAAGAAAAGTGTGTTGCTGGTTTACTAATAACTAAATATTTTTCTGGAGTAGTTAAGCGCATAAAAGGATATATTTGCTCTGAAATTGGAGGAGCAAATATATCTTCTGTACTAGCAACAATCATCATTGGGATTTCAATTTCACTTATACCTTTGCCTTCAGTTCCAAAAATACTACTACTAACAGGATTAACTGCAATAGCTGCTTTTACCCTTTCATCTCTTAAATTGTATGTAACTTCAGGTAAATTACTAGTCTGACACTGTAACAATAAGGATAAATTAAAGATAAATTTAGTATCCTCTGATTTACAGTCTATTCTTAGTTGCTCTAGGTCGATTGGAGCACCTGCAAGACTTAAAGCTGTATAACCGCCAAAAGACTGACCAACTACTCCCACTTCCTGAAAATTTAGCCGACCTTGCCATTTTGGATCGGAGCTAAATTGTGTCTCTAATTCATCGAGCAAATACTTAATATCTAGAGGGCGGTTAATAAATTCTGTTCCGTCTACAGGTTTTGTAAAACCTGCAAAAATATCTTTAATTTTTTCAGCACTAGAACCAATATGTTCGGGTACTACTACAGCAAAGCCATGAGACACTAAATGTTCGGCAAGATAGAGAAAACTATTCCTATCTGAGCCTAAACCATGAGAAATTACTATTAGTGGAATTAATTCATTGCCCGAAATATTAGGTAGATAAATATCTGCTGGAGAAGACCGACCGCGGTTAGGATTTCTGAAATTTAAAGATTGTTTTTCCCATCTAAAAGAGCCGAATTTTCTTAAGTCTGGTAAACTATTAACATTAATATTTTCCTCAGCAGAATCTAAGTTATATGCTTGGTTTTGCAGTTCTGCTAAAACTAAGCGATTTTCGACAAATTTTTCTAATAGTTCTTTGGTTAAATTAACACTTCTTTCGATATCAATAAAAATATCACCAGGGAATTTTTTGAGTAAATTAACAATAGTTAAACCTTCTGAATCTGTCACAGCTTGATTAAAGGCAATTTTCAGCGCTTCACCACCATTTTGATTATCTCCAGTCTGCAAAATTTTACCTAAACGTTTTAGGAGTTCTTCTCCAACAGGTTCTTCTATAAATGCTTGTACAATCTTAGGATTTACATCAAAACGTTTTTGCAAAAGTTCCTGTAGCTCTTTTTTTTCTTCTGGTTGGAGTAATTGAGCATAAAAGGCAAATTCTGGTGTTAATTCACCTTTTTTAGCAAATTTTTCTAAAGATTCAATCGGAATTTTTAGTTCTAAAGGCGACAAATAAATAGTCAAATTTTCTGCTGATAAAGCAGGAATTGCTATAAAAACTGTGGGTAGTATTCCTAATGTTAGGGAAGATGAAAGCCGAAATTTTAACCATCTATATAAGATTGATTTTTGATGTATTTTTTGGTTTTGAATATTTTTTCTTTGAGAGACTGTGGGAATTATAGTGCGGACAATATACCTGAAAATATTTTGGGATTTTTTTAACGGCATAAATCACTCCTCGAATTCAAGACTCTGACTTAATTGATGTAATTAAATTTTGCCACAAAATACTATATTTATTGCATTGGTCGGGCATAGCATTCTCTGAATTACTCATACTAAGGTTTATGAGTTTTTAAAATGTCATGTCAAAAATAAGTAAAGGCTTGTTGTTAACTACACTCCACACACAATATTTTCGGATATATCGCCAAAATATTAATATTTATTTAGTCTAATTAAAGTAGAGATGTTAATTAAATATAGAGATAGAGGAAAAAATATTGGATTTTTATAGTTGTGTTAATTAATTGATAATTACCTCTGGTTAAAACCTTTACGGAATTGAATATCCCGAAATATTATTTCTTTTCTTGGTCGATGGGATATGGCGTGCGCAAAGCTCCGAAGTGCGCGTAGCGTCTCGGAGGGAAAGGAAGGCGCGAAGAATGCAGAGCCTCTCCGAATATCGAAAGCTTTTTCCCCTGAAAAGGGTCGGCTTTCAACCAGAATTATTTAATTATTAATAATTAATAATT
>JASJEE010000115.1 GCA_030064835.1 Microcoleaceae cyanobacterium MO_207.B10
AAGAAGGGGATTGGCTAAAAGGAAATTTTTTTGATTTATCCCCTTGAAAGGGGAGGCTTTAAACCTTAATTGTTGACTATCAACTCTTAATTATTAATTATTAACTATTAACTATTAATTATTAATTATTCGGTAAATCTAATTGTGCTTTACCATCTGGAGCAGCACAACCAGTTAATTTCAGGATAAAATGAATTTTTTGACTCACTTTATTCAGCTCAAAATTTTCAATTAAATCTGCCAGAATAAGTGTATAACTTTGACGGTGAAAAAAAACTACTTCCTCCATAAATCTACTTCCTTGAAAAATTAATTGAGCAATTTCTTGAGACCATTCATTTGGTGCTTCTTCCTCCAAAAAAGCATCAAAATTCACCTCAATTTTCTCTTCTATTGCCCGTTCTAAAACTCCTGGATAACCCCAGGGAATTGCTTCTGGATCAGCTTTTGCCCAAGTATCAATATTCACATAATGAATTTTGTTGGGTGAGACTAAGTGACGAACTGAACCGAGCTGATCAATTTCTGTTTTTAATTCGGGAGGGAGTTAATTCTATAGGAGAATGACACCATAATTAGTTATTTTTTCATTGCACAATAGTCATAGGTCTGGGAAATGGAATCTTGGTTCCATACATTGCCATTTTGAGAATTCCGCTATCAACAATCCAAATATTTTTATCTACTTTTTTAGGAATATTAATGGGTTCATATAGTTCGATTATATTTTCATTCATGGAACTATTGATGAGTTAAAGCTGTTATATTAAGAAGTCCGAAGGCAGAAGGAAGAGGCTTTTATATCATTAATTTAAGAAGGTATCTGTAAAATCAATATAAAAAATGACTCAAATAACTACTATTCGGTGGGTTACGGCGGTTAGGAAGATTTATTTAGATGAGAGACAGATTATTCCCGCCTAACCCACCCTACGTTTATACTACGTTTATAACTACGTCTATAACGATACTACCGGATTCGATAATTCAAACTACTAAAATTCTTTCAACTTACTGACTAAATGATCAAAATAAGGAGCTAATTCTGTTTGTTTTTCCGGCGCAAATCTTTTTAAACTGGCTGCTTTTACACTTTCTAAACCTAATACCATTGCTGGTAATGGTACGAGCAATTCTTGATAAAGCAAGTTCATATAATGCAGACCTTCACTACTGGTAAATTCTGTACTATTACCTGCAATACCATAAGTAATGCAACGTAAGAAATGCCAGAAATCTCGCCAACAAGCTTCGGCTCGTGCTGGTGGATATAATTCTCCTCCTTCTGCAGTAATCTGAGGATATTTTACTAATACTTTTTCTCTAGCTTCATCAACAATTTCTGATGCAGAATCTCGCAGCAAACTAGCAGCTTCAATCGAAAAAATTGGTACTAATGAAGATGTTTTGAGTTGCTCTAAATCGCTATCTGTGAGATAACGACCTTCATCGTCAGCTATTTGAAATAGTTGAATTATTTCTGTTGGTAAAACTCCTTGCCAAGTTTTCAAACTAACTATCCTAGCTTTCGGAATTAATTGTTTGGCAGTTTCAGTTAATTGGGTAGTCATAATTAATAAAGTATTAGGTTGTGTGATAGAAGTCGCTATTACTTTTGGGATATTCTCAAACGCTCAAATTTAGCCATTGCAAGAATTTAACTTCTGAGTTCTGACCCCCGCCTCCACGGGGACAAGCTTCAAACTTCTGAGTTCAGGTAGGTTGTTGAGAACGTAGCTCTTTCAGTGCCTGATCGATACGGGACAATTCTGGATTTTTATCTAAGTTGGCCATTACTTTAGGCTTGGACATTTTTACTTTTTTTGCCGCTTCGAGATTTTCATTGACAATACGCTCCCGATATGCTTCTAATTCCTTAATTACTACCTCTATTTCTTCGGCTGTTGGGGCTGGAGTATTCGCTGCTGAAGTTTCAGACATAATGACTTTCTGATCAATTTTTGTATTTTTCTGAAATTTATCATCCCAGATTTAGGGATTAGTTGCTAGTATTTGTAAATAAAGATAAACATTTTTTAAGGAAAGTTTAACATGGAAATGAATCAAATTGAGCTATATCTCAATAGTTCTAATTCTCAAGAGAGACTGAAAGCGCTGACGGAGTTAAGAAACTACGAAAGTGAAATAGCAGTTCCCATGCTCCAGACTAGACAGCGCGACCCGGAATTTCTAGTGCGTTCATTTGTGGCGATGGGATTAGGTAATAAACGTAACCCAGAATCATTTAAAACATTACTGGAAATGATGAAAAATGACCAAGACTATAATGTGCGAGCCGAAGCTGCGAACTCCATAGCTAAATTTGGAGCTGAGGCAATACCTCATTTAGTAGAAACATTCCGTCAAGATGATAACTGGTTAGTGCGTAGGAGTATTCTTGCTCCTCTGACAGAAATGCCATTTCCTGAAGCATTATATAAAGTGTGTATTTGTGCGATCGCTGGCGCAGATGTAACGGTGAAGGAAACAGCTATTAATGCTTTAGGTGCGTTGGCGGGTACAGAAAAAGCACCGGAAGCATTGCAGCAAATTTTAGCTTTTGTCAGTGCGGAATTTTGGAATATCCGTCTGCGGGCTGCTCAAGCGTTGCGGAGATTTAATCACCCTGAAGCGAAAGCAGCTTTAAGTTATTTGAGCAAGGATGAAGACCATAGAGTAGTGGCTGCAGCTTTGGAAAGTTCGCTATAAAAAAATTAATCAGGACTTACGCATTTTTCAAGGAAAAACACTAGAAATACTAAATATTGTACAATAGTTGCATTTTTTTACATACACAGGACTTACGCAAAATATGAAAATATACACCATTTGTAGGGGCGGTTCGCGTTTGCGTAGCATTCCGGAACGGAAACCGCCCCTACTAGATATAGCGGTTATGCGTCAGTCCTAATACATATAGTTATAGTTAGTGTTTTTGCGTAAGTCCGATCAATATCTAGTCCTTCAAAGTTGAACGCATAGTTGGGAACATAATCACATCCCGAATACTTTGAGTATTAGTCAACAACATCACCACACGGTCAACACCAATACCCATTCCACCACAATTAGGCATTCCCAATGACAACGCCTGAATAAAGTCTTCATCCATTGGATGTGCTTCATCATCCCCTGCTTCTCTTTGGGCGATCTGTTCCTCGAAACGTTTACGCTGGTCTTGCGGATCGTTTAACTCGGAGAAACCATTAGAATATTCGGTGCCGTGAATAAATAACTCAAATCTTTCTACAAAACCTGGTTTACTATGATGTCTTTTTGCTAACGGACTCACTTCCACAGGAAAATCAATTATAAAGGTAGGTTGAATTAAAGTTGACTCTACTTTTTGGTCAAAAACTGCATATAAAAGATAACCTAAACTTTGGGTTTCTAATTTAGATAATTTGAGGTTTAATTTTTCTGCTGCTTCAATAGCTTCTGCTAATTCTAAGTTGTCAAAATCTAATCCAGTTTCATCCTTAACTGCTTCTACCATTGTTTTAACTTGCCAATGTTTGCCAGTGAAATTAGGATATTTTTGACTATGGTCATATTTGCGTTCTAAACTAATAGTTTGACCTTGATATTCTATCTCTTTTAAATCCCCCAAAATATTAGTCATACTATAACAAATAACATCCTCTACCAAGCCCAAAATTTCAAAATAATCTGCATAAGCTTGATAAACTTCTAGAGAAGTAAACTCAGGATTATGGGTACTATCAATTCCTTCATTTCTAAATACTCGCCCTAATTCAAAGACCCGCTCAAAACCTCCACAAATTGCTCTTTTCAGAAATAATTCTGTAGCAATTCGCAAATATAAATCTACATCCAAAGCATTATGATGAGTGACAAAAGGTCGAGCAGCAGCACCACCATAAATTGCTTGTAAAGTTGGTGTTTCTATTTCATCAAAACCAGCATCCCAAAGATAACTACGAATACTTTGCAAAATTTTACTTCGCATTCTAAAACGTTGTAAAGATTCAGCATTTCCAGCCAAATCCATTTCTCGATGACGGCGACAAATTTCTGGGTCATTTACACCATAATAAGAATCAGGAAAAGGAATAATTGCTTTGGAGATAACTTCTAGTTTATTTACCTGAATAGATAATTCACCTCTGTTAGTGCGACAACCTATTCCTTCGGCACTAATAAAATCTCCTACATCTAATAATTTTTGAATTTGTTTAAAACTTAAACCAGGGTCGCCTGTAACTAATTTTTTCTCAATTTTTAGTTGAATTTTTCCTGTTTCATCTGTTAAGTTGATAAAACCAATACTACCACTATCACGCTTAGAAGTAATCCGACCACAGACTTTTAATAATTTGGCATCGGGGTCTGCTTCTCCTGCTTCTAATTCCTTTGCTGGAGGAGAAAATAAGTCGATAACTTGTTGGGTGGTGTGGGAGCGTTGGAAAGCTTTACTAGGATAGGGGTCTATTCCTTGGGCGCGTAATTCATCGACTTTTTTTGAACGAACTTCTACTTCATTCCTGGTTTCGCTTTTAGCCATTAGTGATTTTACTCTATAGATAGTTAATGGAGATAATATAATACCATATTTTTTTGTTGATGGAAGTGGGTAAATATTAAGTTATTCCTAAGTTTTTTAATGATTATTTTGTATTGGTTTTGACTCAGTATAATCTTATTATTTTTTGTCTTTATGAGATTTAGAGCAACACTAAAAATAAATTTATTGTGATTTGATATATCATTTTTGTTCTTTCCTTTTTTCAATTTCAGCGATGGGTAAAAATAATTCGGATTCGATTTTATTTCTTACTTCACGAGTAACGAAACAATCACTTCTCAAACATTTTATTAAAATTACGTTTGCATCATAATATCTTTCTAGTAATTCTATTTGTGAAGAGATAAATTGCCAATTATGACCAATATCTCGGTGTTTAATTATTACTTCTCTTAGCTTGTTAGCCCAATCTTTACTATTAATTTTCCACCAAAAATAAAAATAACTATCAAACACAGGACGAAACTGTTCTTCTGTTTGATTTTGGTCTGGCAATTCATCTTTTAATTTTTTTAATGCCGATTTTAGCTCTAAATCAATCCTATCTTTAATCAAATTATTAATTTCATTAGCTAAAGCATTTTTAGGAGAAAAGCTTCCAGCCATACCAAATTCAATATGATTTTATCTATCATTTTTGTTCTTTCCTTTTTTCAATTTCAGCGATGGGTAAAAATAATTCGGATTCGATTTTATCGCGCACTTCACGAGTAACGAAACAATCGCTTATTAAGCATTCTATGAGAATACCATTCGCATCATAATATTTTTGCAGTAATTCTATTTGTTCTTCATTAAATTGCATTTCTTCTTGGGTAAATTGCCACTGGTGAGCAAGGTTTCTATATTCCATCATTATAGCTCTTAATTCTTCAATCCAATCATAACCATATAAATCCCACCACTCTCTAATACTTGCTCTATTTGCTTCTAAAATAGGTAGTTGGTTTTTGAGGTTTTGAAGTGAATATTTAAAATTAGATTCAAGGTTAAAATTTAACAATATATCCTCAATATATTCACAAACATTATCATGATAGCGTGTGTGATAAGACCGACGATAATATAAGCTATTAATTATATCTTGATGAGCGTAATAAGCATGAGTAAATAAGCTCTGAAACTTCTTATCAAGCATTATGGAATTCTTAAAAGTATGATAATCATCTGGTGAAAAAGAGTGACGAAAGGAATCCAACTTGTAAGAATCTACTTCTCTAAGTTCTAAGAAATTAGAAACAACATCTGAAACTAGCCATATTATTGCTCTTTCTCTATCATCAAGAGCGCATTCTTCTTCTAGTTCCAGATAAAAAGCACGAATATGAGTAGCTTTTAATGGCAGCTTAATTGAACTAGCTTTTTGATGACCCCAGTTTATAAATTTTTGTAATATTTCATCTGAAGCTAATAAATTATCAATTTTTTCCTTCATCAATAACAAAAATTCATCAGCATTTTGCAGCATACCAGCTACTAACAGAAAAACCTCGCGCCAACGAGTTTCACTAATATGATTTACCAATTTTTTTAAATCATCTAAACTTGTATAAATTCCTCTAGCTGTAAAATACTCGTGAAAAGTCAAATGAGAAAAAGAATAAATACCACGCGCTCTTTCTACAAATAATCCATGCTGTGCTTCAATAGATTTCAACACTGCTTCACTATCTATCAACAAAGCTTCTGGATCGGTTTGAGCATCAGGTAAATTGTAAATATAAAGAGCAATATTTTCCTGTAATTCTCTTTGCTTAAAAAAGTAATCACCTCGTTCAAAAGTTTTCACAGCAACCTGACTAAGCAAATCTTCTTTTCGCCTCAGAGATAACCTTTTATAAACTTGGTCTCGTTCAATTCCACGTTTAGCATCCCACTTACTTAAAAGTACACCTACTCCTCTTTCATAAAGTTCAGAACGATTTGTGGGAAAATCCAAATAATCTTCAAATTCTAAACATAAAAGAGTTAACAATAAAGGATTTGTAGCTAATTCTTTAACTGGTGGATTTTCCTCAAGTTTAGAAATAAATTTCTTACCTATCTCTGGATTTTTAGATTTAAACCAATTATTAGCAAAATTGTTTATTTGCTCATCATCAAAGTCAGCGACTTCTACATCTGTAAATTTCTCAAAGTTATATTCCCATGCAGCGATGCGACAACTTATCACAAATTGGTTGTGAGAGTATCGAGTAGAAATATCGCGAATTTGTTTTAATACACGATTATAATCTGCTTCTCTAACTTCATCTAAACCATCAAGTAAAATTAATGCTCTGCCATTTTTGAAAATGCTATCTATTTCTAGAGCAGAAACAGTATCATCAGAAAAAAATTGAGTTATATATTCTAGTAAATTAGGTTGGTTTTCTGCTTCTGCAAATTGTCTGAGAGTAATAAAAATTGGCACAATATGTGTAAGTAAATCTCCGTCAATACATTGAATAGCTAAATATTTTAAAAATGTAGTTTTTCCTGCTCCTGGTTTACCTAAAACCATCAATTTTGAATAACGTTTAACAATTTCTATTCCGGGTATTCTTTCCTGACTAATTTTGCCAATTTCAAAACGTTCAAAATTTTCAGCATTGTACTCGTTCTGAATTTGAGAAATATCTTTTCTTGTCCGACTGGTGATTTTTTCCAAGATATTAACGTTTGTATAAATATCATTTAAGCCGATAGATTGAGTCATATCTAATACTTTCATAGCGCCACAGTTGTCTAAAATAATTTCTCGACTATTTAGACGTACTTTGGCAACTAAATCATTAATATTTTCTGGGGAAAGCTCAACTTGATTAGATTCAGAGAAATTACTGCGACGATATTTATCTAGCAAAAAGTTTAGTAGTTTAGCCCGTTTACCAGGTCCTTTACCTTTGATACTAAATCGTTTGTAAACATGGCTCATTCTAGTACGAACTGCTGAATCAGATATATAGAGTTCTTCTGCTATTTGTAAGTCTGAGTTTTCACTGCTAAAAATTTCTACAAATACTTCTTCTTGGTCTGGGGAAAGTTCATATTTTAGGGCAATGTCAGTTAAAAAATCTTTTGGAAAAAGCATCAGCTAATTAATTTTGGAATTTCAATACTATCTTAAACTTGATTATAAATTACAGATATTCAAAAAAATGGGTTGAGCCAAGAATTAGAGATATGTCAGTCTATGTCAGTCTATGTCAGGCTATGTTTGAAAGATATCTCTTAAGAACAACTGCAATAGTATATTTAGACATTCAAATTAGGAGATATTCAAATGTTTCTAACCACTAATTCCCATTGGGAAAATACTGACCCTTTTAACTGTCAAGGAGTTATTCTTGGCAAATATCAACATCGTTATTTACTCCTCAAAACCCTACGCCAAGCTCAAGAAAAAATCATTATTGTTTGCCCTTGGTTAACCCGTCATAGTCTCGACAATAATCTGATTCAAGAATTCAAAAATACCCTGAACCGCCAAGTCAAAATAGAGATTGGTTGGGGATGGCAAAAAGATATTGGTAATATAATTATTCCTGGTAATGGTTGGTGGGAATTAACACCTGCTAATACTTGGAAATATAATGCTATGTTTAAACTACAAGAACTTAAACGACTTTACCCTGAATATTTTCAACTCAAATTAATGGGAACCCACTCTAAATATTGGGTATGTGATGATAAATTGGCTGTAGTAACTAGCGCGAATATTCTCTGTTCAAAACCAGGAAATACTGATAACTCTTATGAAGAAACCGGACTCTGGACTAATAATTTTAATGACATTCAAAAATTAATCAACTTTTTTACTGAAGCACCAAACTTAGCAACTTAGCAGCAAAAAAATTTATTTAACCGTTCCAAAGTAGAGTAAAAATGTAAAAATTTAAGATGCTATTATGCTGTCTATTGCTTAGGAATATGGCTGCTCAAACACTATTGAAAAAGTCATCACATCCATTGACTTTTTAGTACAAAAAAGCTTCAAATCTACCTAAATTGGTTGTAATATTTTACCCTAGTAGCGTGCCTAAACTAAAATCGTGGGTTAAAAAACCTAACCTCCCAACCCCCTTCCTATCCCCCCTAGCCCCCCTTTGAAAGGGGGGAAGAAGGGAAGGGGGTGAAGATGGCCCCTCTCCTTGCAGGAGAGGGGTCGGGGGAGAGGTCATCAGGAAATTATTCTATTACCCACATTTTCAAACTTGACGTGCCAGTAGTTGATTAACACATATTCAATGGTGCGTTACGACGGATTTTTAAATCTCTTTCATAGTCTAAATTTTAGCCGTCTAACGCACCCTACAATTTTGCTTTTCAAGGAGAGGTAATTATTAATTATTAATTATTAATTATTAATTGTTGAACTACGCCTTAAATACGATCGCCGGGTCAATACGAGTCACTTTCTGAATGGCAAAGAAACCTGAACCTACACACATAATAACTGTTACACCCAAAACCCCAAGAGCAGACCAAGGCGTAATCAAAATAATAATTCCCTTACTCGCTACCCAACCACTTAATCCCCAACACAGTAACATCCCTGGAATATAACCTAACACTGCCATCCATATTGCCTGTTCGATAATAACTGCGTATAATTCTTTATCTGATGCACCCATTGCTTTGAGAGTACCAAACTCTTTAATATGGTCAGACACAGATGAATACAAAATCTGAGCTACCACGACTATTCCTACGATTACACCTACTATTGCACCCATTCCCAAAACTAAACCGATATTTGTTCGCGCTAACCAAAAATATCTAGTTTTCTCAGATAGCTCTTGAGTAGTATAAGCACTCGTACCGGGAATAGCTTCTTCTATTCTTTGTTTCAGTGCTTGTAAATCTTCTCCTGGTTGAGCTTTAACTAATATATATGCGATCGGATCTGCTACTTCTAATTCTTTTGGTGGGGGTACTTCCTCTAACTGTTCATTAGGATCTTTTTTGTCTATAACTTTCGTACATTGGAGATTTCCACCTCCTACTACTTTGCAATCAACTTTAGCATTAATCCCGGCAGTAATATAACTGGTAGCATTTTCTAGGGATGTAAATAATAGGGTACTCGATACGATAGACTGAGTACCCTTGGTAATGGCAACTAATTTTGCTGGCAAAGACCCTGCTATCGCTGTCATTCCCACTCCTTCTGCTTGCATACTGCCTAACCTACTTTGGTCAGCCATAATTGCATAGGGTTGTTTCAGGTCGCTGATGTTGCCCTCGATGACATTTCCGGGATTAAATAGTTGGCCATCTGGATTAAATCCAACTATCATTAATGGACTCATTTCTCCGCCTTGAGGTCGCCATCTGACTGACCCTAAGATTAGAGCTTCTGCTTGCTGTACGCCTTTTATGGTTCTCGCTTGGTTCATTTGACCATAAAGTAGGGGGTCTGTTAGTTCAAAGTTGACCATTTCATCTGAGGCTACCCAAATATCTGCTTCGGATTGATCTATTAATAGGGTGGTGGAGCGAGCAAACCCGTTTAATATACCTGTTTGAATTGTCACCAAACTAACAGCAAACAAAATCCCAGCCTGGGCTACGATAAACCGGGGAATATCTTCTAATAAGTTTTTGCGAGCTATAGAAGCCATGTTTTCTCAGTGAAAAGTACAGTAGGGGTGGTTCGCGTTTGCGGAGCATTCCGGAGGAAACCACCCGTACAGGTGAGCCACCCGTACAGAAGTAATCTCTAACGCTCGGAAAGAGTATTGAGTAATATCTTAAGCTTTGCCTATACTGCTATATAATTAGCAGCATTCATTGCAGTTATTAGTACCGCTAACTTTAGCAAAAGGCTTGAGATTTTATTTTTTTGTTAAAAGTAATTTGAATTTTGTGTTATTCCTGTTGAGTTACTTTTTTTGCTAACTCCTGTTGATGCAGTTCTTTGTCTTTTATGGTTAACAGTTCTGGTATGGTGACAAACTCATAACCTTGCTTTTTTAACTTGGAAATAATAGTGGGTAGAGCTTGAACTACATGGTCTCGTGGGCCACCTCCATCATGTAGTAATATTATCCCACCATTGCTAGCTTTATCCATTACTTTTTTAGTAATTTTTTGAGGGGATTTATAATACCAGTCCACAGAATCAGCAGACCACAAAACTATAGTATGCTTCCGTTCTTTCGCATAGTCGGCTAAACCATTAGTGAGGACTCCACCAGGAGGACGAAATAGGGTAGTCGTCCTACCTGTTATTTTATATATAAGTTCTGCTGTACGTCCAATTTCACTTTTAATTCGGTCTTCGCTCATTTTACCGCTTTGGTCGGGATGGTTCCATGTGTGGTTCCCGATAACGTGACCTGCTTCTGTAATTTTTTTACCTATTTCTTGGCGTCTGTTTAAGTGTTGACCGACTACAAAAAATGTTGCTTTAATGTTATTCTCGTCGAGAATTTCTAATACTTTTTCTGTTATTTCATCCCAGGGACCATCATCAAAGGTTAAGGCAATAACTTTGTCTTTTCTTTTCAGAGCAGCTTCTTTAATTGTTTCTCCTTCAAATCTTTTGGGAATGTTGAAGTTGAAGGTTTGTAACTCTAGACTTCTCAGTTTTTGTTTGGCTTTATTAACTCTTTTAGCAACTACAGATTTGATTTTGATTACTTCTAAGTTTTCTGGGTTTTTGCTATTTTTGCTAGTTGGTATATTAACTGTATTATTTGTGGTTTGATTAACTGTGGCGATGCTAGTATTTGTTTGCTTTGACCAAATATCTAGTGGTAATATCATCCCGATTAAAAAACTGCCACTAGCAGCTATGAGAGTTGCCAAGGATTTCCCTTGCCTAGCTAATATTCCAAAGTTTGTCATCTATTTCTCCTACCCACCATTTGATTTTTATGGAATTGTAATTAATTTTGAAAGGTTAATTTTTTCTAGATTTGAGAGTGGCTTCTAGTTGCGATCGCTAAAATTGCTAAATATTAACCACAATATTTTTGGGGAATTATGAATCAAATTTTATTGCTGATTTTTTCTCTAAATTATTTCTCTAAATTATTTGTCTAAATTAATTTTCCTCCTGACTATTACTATAAATTTAAAAATCATATATATACAATAGTTTCTGGATGACTTTAAGTTTTTTATGGGCTTCCTTCTTGGTATAAATCTACAATTTTTTGAGTCACTTCAGCAATGCTCAAATAATCGGTGCTAATTTCGATGGCATCGTCAGCTTTGCGTAAGGGAGAAAGGTCGCGGTTGCTATCTTTTTGGTCACGGCTGATAATATCTTTTTCGATCTTTTCTAAACTGATGTTTGTTTGACCTTTTTGTTGTAACTCTTTGAGTCGTCGTCGTGATCGCTCTGTTACGGAAGCTGTTAAAAAAATCTTAAGTTCGGCATTCGGAAATACATGAGTACCAATATCTCGTCCTTCTGCTACTATCCCTCCTTCAATTCCAAATTTTTGTTGCTGTTCTACCATAAAATACCTGACAGTAGCCTGGGCTGCAATAGCTGAAACATAATCTGTAACTTCTAAACTTCTAATGGCCTCTGTTACATCCTGGTCATTAATCAAGATATTGGCATTATCTGGGCTTTGAAAGTTGATTTGGCATTGGCTGACCAACTCTGCTACTTGGGACTCGTCTTCTACAGGGATTCCAGATTGTAAAACCATCCATGTTACGGCCCGGTACATCGCCCCTGTATCCAAATATAAAAGTCCTAATTTTGCGGCTACTTGCTTTGTTACAGTTGATTTACCTGCTCCGGCCGGCCCATCTATGGCAATAATTGGTTTGCGTTTCTTGAGAAGTATATTGTCTATTAATCGACAAGGGCCAATCCAAGCAGCGATCGCTAATAATCCTATACTCTGAATAGTTTCTAATGGCTGCAAACTTTCCGGGTCAACCATTTCTAGATACTCTAGTTTCAAGGTTGGCACGGTGGCAATTTTGGCTTTTACAGTATTTTTGACTTTTTCGACAATGTTTGATGCATCTCTGTTTGCTAAAAATACTTCTCTACCCTGACAAAGAGAACTATACAATATAGCAGCTTGCTGTTTTTGTGCAGCAGTTAAATATTGATTTCGGGAACTAATAGCAAGTCCAGAAGACTCCCGGACTATTGGGCAGGGAATTATATTAACTGGTAAACTTAGGTCTTTAACTAATCGCTGGATAATAGCTAATTGTTGAGCATCTTTTTGTCCAAAATAAGCATTTGTCGGTTGAACTAAACTCAATAATTTAGTCACAATAGTTGCCACTCCCTGAAAAAAACCAGGGCGAGAAACACCACACATAATTGATGTCATAGTGGGTGGAGGAACTACTGTAGTTCTGAAATTTTGAGCATTAGTAGATAACTCATTTTTGATTCCCATTGTTTCAGGAGTGGGAGAAAAAATTATATCTACTCCTTCTTGTTCGCACAATTTTTTGTCTGCTTTTAATTGCCGAGGATATTGTTGAAAATCTTCGGTGGGAGCAAACTGCAAAGGATTGACAAAAATACTGACAATTGTGATGTTATTTTCCTGTTTTGCACGTTTAATTAAGCTTAAGTGCCCGGCGTGTAAAGCTCCCATTGTTGGTACTAAACCAATATTCACAGGAGAATTTATTTGCTCTTTTTTTAGCAGATTTAAGTAACATTGCAAACCTGCAATAGTAGTAAATAGACGCATTGATTGAGTATAGGTGGTAGGTTTTAGGTGGTAGGTGGTAGGTATTAATAGAACAAGTTTCAGTAATTAACAATTAATTATTAATTATTAATTATTAACAATTAATTATTGGGTAAATATTCCGAGCCGAATGGTAGATGATTTTACTGTAACAATCCCCCGCCTCCGCGAGGGCATGGCTTTTTTGAATTTAGTATAATTAGTTTTCGTAAACATAAAAATAAAGGAGGAAAATCACAATTTTTCCTCCAAACTGGTTTTGAAAATTTCAGGTATTAGGTGATTTCAGTTATCAGTTGTAAAAAAGAGGCTTTTGGTATTGGTAGTAGAGTGTCTAGTTGAAAAATGTAGGTATTTTATAAGTTAAAAGACCTCTCCCCCGACTCCTCTCCTGCAAGGATAGGAAGGGGGTTGGGGGGTTAGGTTTTTCACCTTTTCAAGCTAGACACCCTAGCAGTTTTGAATTGATAATGCTAAATCAAACTACTAAATAAAAGGTTAGAAATTGTCAAAAAAAGCAAAGTCTAGAATCAGAAATTAAAATCCAAGGTTAGTTAGCTCCGCGAGAGTCAATTACTTCAACCTTCACAGGGGCTACTCCACTATTAATCATACCCAAAACCCTAGCTGCTGCAGCGGATACATCAATCACCCTACCTCGAATAAATGGACCTCGGTCATTAATCCGCACTATTGCTGAACGACCATTATTTAGATTAGTCACTCTGACTTTCGTCCCAAAAGGTAGAGTTTTATGGGCAGCAGTCATAGCATACTGATTAAAACGTTCGCCACTGGCACTCAAATTACCATGAAATCCTGGCCCATACCAAGAGGCTCCACCTTGGAATTGTAAAGTAACTGGGCCGACAGCAATTTGTTGTGGTTCTGATTTTGGTTTTGGTTTTGGTTTGCCTGCTATTTCTTTGAGAGGAGGAGCGTTATTAACTTGTCGGCGTAAGCGGTTTGTAGCCTGTAAAGTATCAGTGGCTTTGTCGTTGGTAGTATCTGGTAGTATGGTTTGCTCATTAATTTCTACCAACTTTTGGTCATTGAGCAAAATCATGTAGCGTTGTTTTTCTGTGTCCCACTTAGCAGTAATATTCATCTCAGTATTCTGTTCGATGAGCTGATTTAATTGGGAGGCTACTGCTGATGCTCGCCATACAGGATCTTTTTCTGGATCTGCTTCGACAGATTGAATAGTACCTACTTTCACCGGAGAGTCTGAGTTAGGGGCGGAACTGTTATTTGCACTCTTGTCAGTATTTTCAGAGTCAAGAAAAGTCAAAACTGGAATATTCCGGACATATAGAGTTGCTGCTTGGCGACCCACTAATTCATGGGCCATAATTTCAGTAACTGTATTTTCCCCTAATTGTTCATCTAACTGATATTCTCCCACTTTCAAAACTTCTGCCCTTTTTGTCACATCAGGCTGTTGCAAATTATCAGTTTCTTCTGAACCTATATCTATAGATTGCTTCTTCTGATAACTTTCGCCTTCGTTAAGAGCTTGAGCATAACAAGAAGCTATCCCTACAGTAGAAAAAATCAGGAAGGCAGTTAGACTAGTCCAAAGTTTGTGCTTCATAAACCTATATATTTTGTATGTTAATTAGCACTCGTTGAGTTGAAGTTGTCTAGGTAATAGTCGAATTTGGCCTATTCCGGACTAATCAGACTCTTCGATGTTTAAGTATTGTTGACGGACTGCAACAGAGTATCACAAACTTGTGATTATGGCAATCAAAAAAAATTTTTTTTGATGAATAATATTAATTAATCAAGTTTGACTCTATATGTAGTTGGTCAAAACTATAGTGCTATATATATGTAGCGTTGAACCTGGATAGATGGGTAAATTTTGCTGATTTAGTTTTGAGATTGATCAGACGGAGAACTATGGAGATAATGGAGATATAGAATTAGATAAATTCAACTGGGTAGAGTTGTACGAATTAGAGATTATTAAAACAATCTTCAAAAGTAGCTTTATTGTTAAATTTTAAATTAAAGAAAATGGATTACAAAGAAGCTGGTGTTGATGTTGAAGCTGGTCGTGAATTTGTTGATCATATTCGCAATTTGGTAATTAGTACACACCGACCAGAAGTTTTAGGTGGGTTTGGTGGTTTTAGTAGTTTTTTTGCTGTTCCTGATGGCTATCAGGAACCTGTTTTGGTTTCTGGTACTGATGGTGTGGGTACAAAATTGAAACTGGCAAATAGTCTTGATTTTCATCATACTGTTGGTATTGATTTGGTTGCTATGTGTGTGAATGATGTGTTGACTTCGGGGGCGGAACCTTTGTTTTTTTTGGATTATTTAGCCACAGGAAAACTTAATAAAAAACAGTTAACTGAAGTGGTTTATGGTATTGCTGAAGGTTGTCGTTTGGCTGGTTGTGCTTTGGTGGGTGGAGAAACTGCAGAAATGCCTGGTTTTTATGGTTCTGGTGAGTATGATTTGGCGGGTTTTTGTGTGGGAGTTGTGGAGAAAAGTTTGATTTTAGATGGTTCTCAGGTGCAGGTTGGTGATGTGGCTATTGGCTTAGAAAGTAGTGGAATTCATAGTAATGGTTTTAGTTTGGTTCGGAAAATTATTAGTGATGGTAATATTTCTCTTGCAGATTCTCCTGATTTTCTGGTTTCAAAAATGGGGGAAAAAAATTTAGGAGAGATTTTATTAACTCCGACAAAAATTTATGTTAAACCAATTTTAGATGCGGAAAAAGAGGGTTTAGAAATTCACGGTATGGCTCATATTACTGGTGGCGGAATTCCGGAAAATTTACCTCGTTGTTTGCCATCAGGAATGTCTATTGATGTGGATAGGAATAGTTGGGAAGTGTTGCCAATTTTTCAGTGGATAGCTGCAGTTGGTAATGTGGAGGAGGAGGCGATGTTTAATACTTTTAATATGGGGATTGGTTTTGTGGTTTTGGTGTCCCCTAGTCAAGCAGAAATGGCCATTGATTGGTTCGCTGCTCAGAAAATTAGGGCCTATAAAATTGGTGAGGTTCGTTAGATTTTGCCTAAAATTTGGGTTTGTTGCGGCGATCGGTAGCTATAGGTGGAAAAGGGTAAATAATTAATAATTAATTATTAATTATTAATTATTGAAGTAGCACTCAGCAGTCAG
>JASJEE010000116.1 GCA_030064835.1 Microcoleaceae cyanobacterium MO_207.B10
TTTCAAAAAAATATTTGGCTCCACTGAGAGTAAAGATATCTTAATTAGTTTTTTGAATGCTTTAATATATTCTGGTAAATCAATAATTCAAGATTTAGAAATAATCGACCCCTATAGTCCGGGAGATACCATTAGTTTAAAAGATACTTATCTAGATGTAAGAGCTATTTTAAATGATGGCTCGAATGTGATAATTGAAATGCAAGTTTTAAACGTTCCCGCATTTGAAAAGCGAGTAGTTTATAATCTATGCAAAACTTATGGGAATCAATTAGACACTGGAGAGGGATATCGAAGATTAAAACCAGTAATTGCTTTAACGATTACAGATTTTAAAATGTTTGAGAAAACAGAACGATATATTAATCATTTTGTGTTTAAGGAGAAAGAGAAATCATTTGACTATGTAGATGAAGAAATAGCAATGATATTTGTCGAATTACCAAAATTTCCCAAAAAATTAGAAGAGTTAGAAACCATCACAGATAAATGGATTTATTTTGTGAAATCAGCTCCAAGTTTAGAAGTAATTCCCACTAATTTAGCAGAAATAAAAGAGATAGAAAAAGCTTTAAATATTGCTAATCTGGCAAATCTATCAAGAAAAGAATTAGAGGAAGTACACAAACGGGAAGTATTTTTAGAAGACCGTGCGGGTCAAATTCTGCTAGCTCGACAGGAGGGACGAGAAGAGGGACTAGAAGAGGGTAAGTTGTCAATGCAAAGACTAATATTAGCTCAACTGGAGAGAAAATTTTCAGCAGAAATTCCTGCCATAATTAAAGAGAATATTCAACAGTTATCTCTGGAAAAGTTAGAAAATTTAGGCAGAGCAATTGATAATTTTAGTAGTTTAGAAAATTTGTCTAATTGGTGTCAAGAATCAGAACAGTAGTCGGTGCTCAAAAATTAATAATTAATTATTATTAATTCCCTCTTCTTATAAAAAAGAAGAGGATTAATCTAAAGGAAATTTTTGTCTCCATAAATAGAAAGGCTTTATACCTTAATTTTTTTGGTAAATTGGTGTTAAAAGATTCATAAATTATGACTAAAAAAAAGTTTTACCTATTAACTGACCCAAGTATTATTTGTTCTTATCTAGTATCTAAATGGATTGAAGCTTTTGACAAAAGGCCAGGATTTTAACGTATCTTAGTTAAAGAGGAGGTTCAAGCAAACCAAGTAATTACAGAGAGAAAAAACCTTCATCAAAAATACTTTAGTCAAATAACATATAATAGTCAACAGTTGTTCATGCTCAATTAAGAAACTATTAACAATGAAACCGAATCGAATTCCACCTCAACCAGGCCAAGAATCTGTTTGGGATTATCCCCGTCCTGCTATTTGGCAAGATACTGATAAACATTTGAAAGTAATTTGTAATGATATTGTTTTAGCAGAAACAAATAGAGGTAAAAGAGTGTTAGAAACGAGTCATCCTCCTACCTATTATTTTCCCCCCGAAGATATTAAATTAGAACATCTAATTGAAACACCAAAGAAAGGTTTTTGTGAGTGGAAAGGTGTCTATCAATATTACGATATTAGTATTGGTGATAAGTATATAAAATATGGTTCTTGGCGGTGTGTTGAACCTTCTACAAATTTTGTAGCTATTCAAGAATACTATAGTTTTGTGGCTGCTTTAATGGATGCTTGTTATGTTAATGATGAGTTAGCTACGCCTCAAGCAGGAGATTTTTATGCAGGATGGATTACTGCTGATATTGTCGGACCTTTTAAGGGTGGACCAGGTACCTGGGGTTGGTAAATAATTAATAATGGATAATGGATAATGGATAATTGATAATTAGAGATAGTTTTCATTATCCAAGCTCCATTATCAATTCAATTAATAACAAGGAGATAAATTCTGTGAAAATAGAAGTAATTAAAATAGATAATTTTACAGTTCACGAACACCATCTAAATATTCTCTATAGTATAGTGCCGATAAATTTCAATTCTCGACAAAAATTTTTTATCACGATATATCTTTTTCTTCCCTACAACAAAAATACTCTCAAGAACTTATCGAAAAAATAGCAAGTTATATTGCTTTATTTGAAGGGATGAAATTATGTTCATTATTTCCGAAATATTACGATATTTCGAGAATAGCTGCAAATTTAGAAAAACCTGTTTTAGAACTCTTTGTCAAAATTTATCAAGGGGTATTTGGTCAGCATTGGTATGAAAATAATGTCACAGATTATCAACAACCAGAAATTATTTATGGGCAAGATTTAGGAGAGGCAAATCCTGTATCAATATTAGGAGATAATCATACCATTCTGACAGGTTGTGGCGGTGGTAAAGATAGTATTGTCGCTATGAAAATGTTAGAAGAAGCAAATATTCCTTTTGCCTCTATGCAGTATTCTCATAGTGTTTATGGAAAAGCAGATTTACAACATAATTTAATTGCTGAAGTAGTAGCAGAAGTGAATCCAATTAAAAGTCATAAAATCTCTATTTTCGATGACTTTCTTGATTTTCCATTTTTCCAATTATATTTCCCAGACAATTCAGGAATTACCATTCCAGAAACTCCAGTCTCTGTCTTTGAATCATTATTTTTAATGTTGGATAAAGGATACAATTACTTATGTTTTGCTCACGAAAAAAGTGCTAATATGAGAAATTTGTTCTGGGAAAAAATAGGAAAAGAAGTTAACCATCAATGGGGAAAAGGTTGGGAAGCAGAACAACTTTTAGACCAATTTATTCGGGATAATCTCTTATCTAACTTCAAATACTTTAGTATCCTACAACCTATTTACGACATTCGTATTTTTCAAAACTTGAGTAAATACCCTGAAGTTATTCCGAAAATTCATTCCTGTAATATTCAAAAACCTTGGTGTAAAAAATGCCCGAAATGTGCCTATGTTTGGTTAGGACTAATGACTTTTTGTCAGCGGGATATTGTCGATCGGATTTTTCAATCAAATTTATTTGATGATGAAGATTTACTGCCGATTTTCAAAGCAATGATAGGTTTATCAACCCATAATCCCTTTGAATGTATTGGTGAAATTGATGAAAGTCGCTTGATGATGAAAAAATCTCTGGAACAAGGTTTATCTGGCAAAGCATTAAATATGTTTTCCGAACAAGTTTTATCAGATACTGAAATTGACTGGGAACAAATAGATAAAAAATATAATTCAGTCTATGAAAAAGAACACGCAATTCCAGACTGGTTATTTGAAAAGACTAATGAAAAATTGTAAATCTAATCAGTAATCAAAGGAATAGAAAAAAAGGATAAAAATAATTATGAAAAGTTTACAAAAATCAGCGATCGCTAATTTTTTCTCAGACCCAAAACTCAAGCTAGTTAAACTTAATGAGCAAGAATATATGGAGGGATTAATTGCTTATCGCAGTCAGCATAATGAACAAGAGATGATTCTTGAAGCTACGTTTAAGGCGATAGAAAAACATAAGTCTTTACAAGAAAGCTACACTATCCTTAGTATAGGTTGTGGCAGTGGAATTTTTGAGCAAGCTTTTAGCTATCAGTACCTCTAGCTGAAGTATTAGGATTAAACTACGGAATATTCTTTTTTTATCCCCTTATTAAAGAGGAAGCTTCAGTAATTAACTATTAATTATTAATTAGGGCTTGCTGAATAAATCTCAAACCATTGGTAAACAAAGGTAAATGCCTTTTTCGGAGCGAAATAAGTACCAATTTTTCCATCCCACACCATCAAAAAGTGAGCATTTTTGGGTACATAAAGCAGAAAAATAACTTCTTAAATTGTTCCTCCTACTTTCTGTTTCTTCCCACCCTCTCGACACTTTCCTTTTTTCAATCAACCCTAATTATTCAGTAACTACCCAATTTTTTGGTGAGTTATGAGTGAGTGGGAAGAGAGGAAAATAGGATTGATTCAAAAATTTAATAATTGACAAAAGATTATCAATTTGGCACCAGATTTTAATCAGGTAAAATTCAAACTATTCGTCATTAATTTATTAATCTATGAATCAAACTATGCCAAATTAAACCAACAATAATTAACCCTAAACCAACTAACCAAATTTGCTGCTCTACCCAAAAAGCTAAAAATAAACAAGAAGCTAAACCTACCCAACCTAACCACTTAGGATAAAGTCTTTCTTCTGGAGAAAGTTGGAGAGCAGCAAAATTAGTAATAGCATAATAAATCAAAACATTAAAAGCACTAAAAGACCAAGTAGTTTTCACATCTCCAATTAAAACTAAAAAAGCGATCGCTACTCCCACCACTACCACCGCGACATAAGGTGTAGTTTCCCCACTATTTAACCTAGCAAAAATTCTAGGTACATCTCGTCGCCTTCCCATTGCCAACAAAACTCGCGACAAACCCAAAATCAGATTTAACAGCACTCCCAACATTGCCGTAATAGCACCAACAGCAATTAACTGAGGAATCACAGGAACACCTAAACCTAATTTGGCAATAACTTCCAAAGGTGCAGCTAGACTTACATCTGCTTGAGATAATTTTTGAATTACTTCTTTACCAACTACCACAGTAACTATAGAGATAGAAATATATAACAAACAAGAGACGAACATCGTGAGAGCGATCGCTCTGGGAATAGTCCGTCGTGGTTCCTTAACTTCCTCACCCAAAGTTGCAATACGACCATAACCAGTATACGCAACAAACATTAAAGCAGCAGCTTGCAGTAAAGATGCTATAGGTTTATCCCCAGGAAAAAAAGGTGTTAAATTTTCCCCTCCAGACAAAAGAACTTTAGGTACTCCTACCAAAATAAATACAGCTAGAGAAAATAAAGTAATCGAAACAATAATAATATTAGTGACATTAGAACGACGAATTCCACTTAACACAACCATAGTTAATACAACCACAGCAGTTAAAGCAGTCAACACCAACCAAATTTGATTATTTATCCCAAAAGCATTAAGCAAATAACCAGCAAAACCCAAAGCAGCAGTTGCAGCAGAAGCACTTTTCGCCAACAAAAACATCCATCCAGCGATGAAACCTAACCAATGATTCAAGTATTTGTAACCATATTCATAAGTACCACCACTAACAGGATGATTTGCTGCTAACTGGGCACTATTAAAAGCATTGCAGGTAGCAACAACAGCACCTATCGCTACAGCAATAATTACCGATGGGCCTGAAATACCAGCAGCAATACCAATGCTGACAAATACTCCAGTACCGACAATTGAACCTAAACCCATAAGGGTAGCGCCGAATACGCCAATTTCTCGTTTCAGTTGAGGTGAAGATGTCATATTACATATTCCTCAATTTCTACTTATATTTATCTAAGGATTTACCATAAATTGGCACAAATTGAGTGTCAACAAAAAATTCAACTACTCAAAGTATTATCTCCTATGCTAAATAGGTTGCGGGTAATCAAAAAGTAAATAAAAAAACTGAAACCCTTTAATAGTCTTCTGTTCCCTATACCCTATTCCCTAGCGCGTAGCGCTATACATTCAAGATTGATAATATTTGTAGCAAACATTTATCAATTTGGTATGAGGGTGTTCCCCATATCACTAACCTAGAACTTCTCCCCAATACCAAAGTGGAAACGAGTATCACCCTCATCATTCACAGCATAGTCAATTCTAATCGGTCCCAGAGGGGACTGCACCCGAATTCCTGCCCCATAACCAATACCATCTCCTGGTTTCTCTCGGACACCACCAGGATTACCAATCACACTGCTTTGACTATCAAATACTGTAGCAGCATCAATAAACAACGCCCCACCAAGAAAATTAAAGAGAGGAAAACGATACTCAACTGTACCCAATATAAAAGTTCTACCTGCTGCCAACTCTCCCTCATCATATCCCCTAACCGTACTTGTACCACCCAGAGGAAAAGCTTCATAGGGAGGCAAATCTCCAAGAACATGACCTGCTTGCACATTAAAAGCGAGAGCTTCAGGTCCATCAGCAAAATTAGTGAGGTCTATCGGAAAATATAAACTGTAGTTAGCTCGCACCCGGTTAAAGGCGATTTCTCCAGACCCCACAGGAATAGACTGTTCTGTACCAAACCGGAGTAAACTGCCAGATGTAGGTGTTCGGGGATTATTACGGCGATCGTTGACAATACCAAACTGAATAGTCAATAGATCATCTTCACCAGAATCATCAGCAGTCAACTTATTACCCAACTCATCTCTAGGTTCAGTATCACCATCACTATCCTGAATTTCCACCCGTTCATATTTTGCTCCCAGAGAAGCAGTCCATTGAGGATCGACAAATGGATTAGGAATAAACGGACGAGTGAAGCTCACCCCACCACCTGTACGGATAACTCGTGGGTTATCACCATTGGGCAAATCAACATCACGCTCCCCTTCATCAAAAATTACAGAAATTGCCCGCCGTCTGAACACATTAACTGTGTAAGATAAACGGTGGTCATCCCCACCAACCCAAGGATCGGTAAAGCTCAAATCTGCTAATAACAATCGTTCACCAACCTGAAATTCTCCTCCCAACTTTTGGTTATTACCCCCGACATTTTGCTGTTGATAACTGACGGTACCAAATAAACCACTCGCAGAACTAATACCACCACCAAACGCAAGAGAACCCGTACTTTTCTCAACCACATTCACAACTACAACTGCTTTGTTGGGGTTATCTGGTGCTGGTTCCAACCCCAATCTGACATCCTCAAAAATTCCTAAACCAAACACCCTTCTAATATCTTTTTCTGCCGTCTGTCGCTGAAACACATCTCCTGGCTTCAGTTCAATTTCCCTAGTAATAATATACTCACGGGTACGACCTTCAATGGGATTACCTTCTTCATCTGTTGTTTCTCCTTCTGAATTGACGAAACGCACGCGAATATCTTCAATTTCTCCTTCTGCTACTTCTAGAGTTACTGTCCCATCTTCAGCTACTTGAGGCGCACCTATTACCTGTGCCAAAACGTAACCGTTGTCCTGATACCATTGATTAAGCTGTTCTACACTGGTTTCAAAAACTTTTAAATTGAGAATTTCACCGTATTGATCGCTAAATATATCCTGTACAACTCTCTCCGGCAATACATCAGAACCTTCTACTTGTACGGAATTCAAGACTGGGTTAGGTTCGACTTCAAAAGTCACTCGTACACCAAGAGGAGTATCCTCTGGTACTGCCTTGACATTTTGGAAAAAGCCAGTGCCAAATATAGCGTTAATGTCTTGTTGTAGTTGAGACCGGGTGGTTGTACGTCCTGGTTGAGTGCTAATGACTTCGTAAACTCTCTCTTCAAGTTCTCCTTGTACCCCAATAACTACAACTTCAGCCACTAGCACTAGGGGTTCTCCTTCTCCTGTGGTGGGTTGTGTTGGTTGTCTTGGTTGTGTGGATGGGGGAGAGAATTGTTCTTCTGGTTCTTCGGGGACTTCACCTTCTGGTGATGACATTTGGGCCAGGTTATCTGATGTTTCTAATGATGTCAATTTCTCTTGATTTATGACTATTTCTTGATTTTGAAATATGATGGTATTAAATTTTTTCTTAGCTAAAATCTCTGGTTTAGTTTCTGCACTTTTTGCCCAAACCAATGGTTCAGATTTTGTCGTTTCACCAGCCAGATTTATCTCGGAATTAGCCACCGCCTCAAACTGTTTTTTCCCTAAAACTTCTGGTTTAGTTTCTGTAGATTTTGCCCAAACCAATGGTTCAGATTTTGCCGTTTCACCAGTAATAACTGTCTCGGAATTAGCCACCGCCTCAAACTGTTTCTTAGCTAAAATTTCCGGCTTACTTTCTGCCGATTTTGCCCAAACCAATGGTTCAGATTTCCCAGTTTCACCAGTAATAACTGTATCTGAATTAACTACAGCCTCAAACTGTTTCTTAGCTAAAATTTCCGGCTTAGTTTCTGCACTTTTTGCCCAAACCAACGGTTCCGATTTTGCCGTTTCACCAGCAATAACTGTATCTGAATTAACTACAGCCTCAAACTGTTTCTTAGCTAAAATTTCCGGTTTAGTTTCTGTAGATTTTGCCCAAACCAACGGTTCCGATTTTGCCGTTTCAGTAGGAATATTTATCTCGGAATTAACTACAGCCTCAAACTGTTTCTTAGCTAAAATCTCCGGCTTAGTTTCTGCCGCTTTTGCCAATAAACTTAATTCAGTAATTTCTGTTTTTCCAGAAACTTCTATAGCTAAATTATTCTCAGTTTTTTTATTAGATAAAGATATATTCTTACTACGAATACCTTTCGTCAGAACAACAGGTTCTTTAATTTCTTTAAAATTTAATAACCCATAAAAATCCAATTTAACTGGTTTTTCTGCTCCAGACTTACTAGAAAAATTATTGATACTTTCTGAAAACTTTTGTACAGGGAAATTAGCTCCAAATTCAACAGAAGATTTCCTTAAACAGAGTTCCGGAAATTCTATTCTTGAATTAACCGATATAGGAACAAACTCAGCATTTATGAGAACTTCCGAAGTCTGAGCATTAGCAGATTTTGAGAACCCAAAAGTTGTTGAGGTAGCAAAAATGGCTACCAATACCGGAGACAAGCGCATATAGTTCTATCCCGTACAATCCACACACCAATTAGAATTTAAACTGAGAGAATTTTAGATTAGGTTTGAGTGAAAACCTAGAGAATAGACCTTCGTGGACAAATTCTCAAATCTAAAATCCCAAATTGTTAATATCTAACAAACCGTAAAATTGTACACCATTGACAGCTTTCTCAACTTGTCTGAGCTAAAATCCTCTCTAAAACTTGTTGATATGCGCTTTCTACGTTACCCAAATCCCGACGGAAGCGGTCTTTGTCCATTACTCGGAGATTGGGATCTGTTTGAGATTTGTCCCAAAGTCTACAACTATCTGGACTTATTTCATCTGCCAGAATCAGATTATTCTCTCCATCAAGGCCAAATTCTATTTTGAAGTCCACAAGGGTAATTTGGCATTGGTTAAAGAAATCAGTAAGAATATCGTTAATTTTCAGGGCAAAGGTTCGGATTTGTTCTAATTGTTCTGGGGTAGCTAGTTCCATGATTAGGAGGCGATCGCGTGTCAGTAGTGGGTCTTGCAGGCTATCGTTTTTGTAGCAATATTCTACTAGGGGGAATTTCAAAACTGTCCCTTCTGTTAACCCAGTTTGCCTACATAGACTACCAGCAGCAATATTTCTGATTATTACTTCTATGGGTAAAATTTTTACCCGTCTGACTCGCATTTTATCTACTTCAGGACAGTCAATGAAGTGAGTCGGTATACCATTAGCTTCCAGTAGTTTAAATATCAGACTAGAAATTTTACAGTTCATTTGACCTTTGCCAACTATTTTGCCTCTTTTTTGAGCATTAAATGCTGTGGCATCATCTTTGAAATAAGTCAGCAATATTTCTGGGTCTTCGGTACTATATAAAATTTTGGCTTTGCCTTCGTAAAGCTTTTGATTAGATGACATAAAAATTTGTGACTAGAGAATAAAAATATAATAATCTTAGTGATTAATAATTATCACTATTTTATCGAATTATCATAATCTAAGTTAAATGTCAATATTTTTATCGAATAATCAAATCTATAGATGCGTATCTATGATATCGATTTGTATATATTAAATGTACAAAATTATTTCCTCAAAGCCAGCCAAAGTGATGAAGAGGTAAATGATTACTCAAAAAAGAACAATAGAAAAAAACTTCAAAAAAAACATTTTTTCAATGGACAGAAAATCAGATTTGATTAAACAAAATTAATATTTAATGTATTGTCTTAGGGGATATTTTCTGAGACGATAATGGGGCATCAACAGTTATTCAATAAATCTCAGGATGACACAATGAAACAGATAATGAATTGGACAAAATCTGTAGCAATGGGTACCTTATTGTCTGTTGCTGCTGTGACTGGCATAGGTATGACTTCCATCGCAGCAGTATCATCTCAAAATACTCAAATTGCTGATGAGTCACTAACTACAATTCCCACAGAAGGTGAAGAGAAACTAGCTTATCATGGCAAATGTCGTAGAGTCGCAACTCGTCATCGGAATCTACGGGTAAGAACACATCCTTGGGGTAGAACTATTAACGTATTACCTCGTGGCACTCGTGTAAATGTTATTAGTTACCATGATGGTTGGGCCGAAATTTCAAGTCCTTGTCATGGTTATGTATATGCTCATTATCTAAAACATTGCTAAGGATTAATTTTAATTATAGAGTCTAGAAATAGGCGATTGTGTGGAATGAAAGTGAAGCCAGATAATACCTAGCATTTCTAGCAGAGGTCGCCTCTGTATTTTCATTTAAAAATACAGAATATAGTTAAACTGTGTATAGCAGTCCGAAATCAAAATAGAGGATCACTCTAGACAGCATCAGGGATTGATACAGAACCTTTCTCCAAAATTATCTGGGATTGATTTTTATAGATATAAAATCAACAATGAAGGGTGAGACGATCCGAATGTGGGAACTGCGGGTTCAAGGTAGACAGAGACTTTAATGCTGCTGTCAACGAACGAAAACTATGTAAGTCAGTAGGCGGAGTTCCCGCCGATTTGAAGCCTGTGGAGAAGATAAGTTACAGACAATAGTCAGTGGTCTTCTGGGAAACAGGAAGCTAGCTCCAAAACTCATGCAATTCCGGCTTGGGTAAGTTTGGGTAAGTTTAGTAGAACGGCTACAAAACAAGCTAATGATAAAACAGGAGTGAAACGTGAGCGATTCAATTAAGGAATTACTGGATGAACTACCTAGTAATAATTTAACTGTAAAAACACTTAATGCCCTAGATTTTGTAGTTCCGGGCCAGTGGGAAAATATAGTAGGTTTTAACCAAACTATAGAAGTAATTACAGGGGAGTCTGATGCAGATAGAATTCTAGATATCGGTAACAAAGCGATCGAGCTATACAATGACGCGGATAATGGATACCAGGGAGCTATGTGGTATTACAACCTAGTTGATAATGTAGACGGTGCTCTTGGTACAGCAGCGATGGCCAGCAAAATTGGTGAAAAAATTGGCTTTCTGAGCTTTTTAGACCGCATAACTCCCAAAGCTGACACAACTCAATCTGTTGACCTGTGCCTGAAAATAGTAGCAGAATTAATAGCTTACAGCAAACTCAATGGGCTGCCAATCCTAAATCCAGGAGAGTTTGTGACAAGTCTGAGTGAAGAGTATACAGGTCCATCTTTGATGCGAATGGCTACCTTAGTTTGTCTGGATGGTTTGCTGCCTCTGGGTCCTGATTTCTTGCAAAAAGTACAAACTACCCTCGAAGAACAAGGTGAAGGGGCTTTAGCAAAAAATCCGGCTTTTGGAGCAATTAGCGATACAATTCCTGAAGATGACAAAGTAGGCTTTATTGCTAATACCTTCGGAGCAGTTCAGGGGTGGATGGATAACTTGGTTGGGTCAGTTGGTTTAACCCCAGAAAGTATTTTTAATAGTATTGGTGGCTTTATTGAGTTTTCCGATGACAGTTTAGACTTTGTAGCTGCATTTCTTGATAAAACCACAAACTATTTCCAGCATACAGGCACTCAAACAGTGGCTAGGAAGTTGATTGAGCGTGCAGCAGAAGAAGCATAGGGATAATTCTCTTATTCCTATACATAACTCCATGAATTAAACATCTCCCTAGATATTCCAATAAGCCGCATTTGATGTGGCGCTTCCGTGATAATATAAAGTATTAGCCAATTCAAGCTAAAATTCCACTCCTAAGTCATTTTAGGAGTGGGTTTTCCATTGGCTATCAAAAAAATAAACTCAGTAGACCTATACAAATAGCATCTGCCCGGTAACAAATTATGACAGATTTAATTCGCTTTCTCATGTGTGCCCCCGACCACTACGATGTGGACTATGTAATTAACCCTTGGATGGAAGGCAACATTCATAAATCTTCACGCGATCGCGCCGTCGAACAATGGCACAAACTGCACCACATCATCAAAGAACACGCCATCGTAGACCTAGTACCACCCCAAAAAGGCTGGCCTGACATGGTATTCACAGCCAACGCAGGTCTAGTTCTCGGAAATACCGTCGTTATCAGCCGTTTCTACCACAAAGAACGCCAGGGAGAAGAACCTCACTTCAAAGAATGGTTCCTCAACCAAGGTTTCATCGTTCACGAACTGCCTAAAGACCTTCCCTTTGAAGGCGCGGGAGATGCCCTCCTTGACCGCGAAGGTCGCTACCTCTGGGCTGGATACGGCTTTCGTTCAGAACTAGACTCCCACCCCCTACTAGCAAAATGGCTCGACATCGAAGTAATATCCCTAAGACTTATAGACGATCGCTTTTATCACCTTGATACTTGCTTCTGTCCCCTAACAGGCGGCTACTTACTCTACTACCCACCCGCATTCGACTCCTACTCCAACCATCTCATAGAAATGCGAGTACCGTCAGAAAAAAGGATTGTAGTTCAAGAACCAGATGCAGTTAACTTTGCCTGTAATGCAGTTAACATCAATCAAAACATCATAATGAACAAGGTAAGTGAGCAACTGAAATCAAATCTTACCAACGCAGGTTTCAACGTCATCGAAACACCTCTAACAGAATTCCTGAAAGCTGGCGGTGCTGCTAAATGTCTGACTCTCAGAGTTACAGAACCAGTGATGCCAGAACGTTCTGCCACCGTGCAAGTCGAAAGTCGTGTCGTTCGCATGGAAGGACATTTACTTGATTCTGGTTTAATCAACCAAGCTTTAGACTTAATTGTTGAAGGTGGGGGTAGTTTTAAAGTTCTCAACTTTAATCTCGGAGAACAACGTCAAAGCACTTCCCTCGCAGAAGTGAAAGTTTCTGCACCTTCCCATGAAATCATGGAAGAAATCATGAGTCAACTGATTGAGATTGGTGCATTAGTACCAACTGAGGATGTGCAGGATGCTAAGTTGGAGCCAGTAGAAAAAAATGGTGTTGCTCCTGATGATTTTTATGTCACTACTATTTATCCCACCGAAGTGAGAGTTAAAGGTCAGTGGATAAGATTACAAAATCAAAGAATGGATGGAGCGATCGCCATTACCGAAACCGAAAATGGTATTCAAGCCAAATGTAAAATCTTACGAGACCTAGAAGTGGGCGAACAGGTTGTCGTAGATGTAGTAGGTATTCGTACTATCCGCAAAACAGAATCCCGTGAAAAACGCAATACAGAAGAATTCAGCTTTATGTCTGCTGGTGTTTCTAGCGAACGTCGGGTGGAGTTAGTAGTCGAACAAGTAGCCTGGGAACTCCGACAAATTCGCGACCGTGGAGGCAAAGTTGTAGTGACAGCAGGCCCAGTTGTGATTCATACTGGCGGAGGATCGCATCTATCACATTTAATCCGGGAAGGATATGTACAGGGTTTACTCGGTGGTAATGCTATAGCTGTTCACGATATTGAGCAGTCAATGATGGGTACTTCCTTGGGTGTGGATATGAAACGAGGTGTTGCTGTTCATGGCGGACACCGACATCATTTGAAGGTTATTAATGCCGTGCGACGCCATGGTAGTATTGCTAAGGCGGTTGAGGCTGGTTTGATTACAAAAGGAGTGATGTATGAGTGCGTCAAAAATAATGTGCCTTTTGCTTTAGCAGGTTCAATTCGTGATGACGGCCCTCTGCCTGATACTCAGATGGATTTGATTAAGGCGCAAGAGGAATATGGTGAGTTGTTGCGCGGTGCAGAAATGATTTTGATGTTGTCAACTATGTTGCACTCTATTGGGGTGGGAAATATGACACCTTCAGGAGTGAAGATGGTTTGTGTGGATATTAATCCAGCGGTGGTAACTAAGTTGAGCGATCGTGGCTCGGTAGAATCTGTGGGAGTTGTGACTGACGTTGGTTTGTTCCTCAGTTTATTGGTTTCACAGTTGGACAAGTTGACACGTCCTTACTCTCTAGCTGAAGGGTAGGTCTTTTAGTCTAATGGGTAATTGGGAACTTGATCCCAATTACTTCATTTTTAACCTATTTGACACTGGACTGACCCAGCTAATTTTGTGAAAATTGTAGTGCAAAATTGTAGGGTGCGTACTTACGGCTTAACTTCAGAGTATGAAAGAGATTTAGCAATCCGTCGTCACGCACCCTTGTAGATGTGTCAATCCAGTAGTAGACTGTTAGATGAAATTGGTATAAAAAACCATGACTACAGACAACATACAATCAAAAATTAAAAATAGTAAGATAGTAATTCTCCTACACGACGGCATCCAAGGCCAAAATGGCAAAACAGGCTTATCCCTATTACGTTATAGCCAAGCCGAAATTGTCGCAGTCATCGATCGCCAATCAGCCGGAAAATCATTGCCCGAACTCACCAAAATTCCCCGTAACGCTCCAATAGTTGCTTCCGTTAACGAAGCGATCGCCTATCACCCAGAAATATTAGTTATTGGCATCGCTCCTTCCGGCGGTGCTTTGCCAGACGAATGGTTGGCAGAAATTAAACAAGCTGTTTCCTCTGGGTTATCAATAGTCAACGGTTTACATACCCCACTCGCAAATCATCCCGATCTTAAATCCCTATTACAACCTCAACAATGGATATGGGATGTACGTCAAGAGCCAGCAAAATTACCCATTGCTAGTGGCAAAGCCAGAACACTTACTTGTAAGCGAGTCTTAACAGTGGGAACCGACATGGGGATCGGCAAAATGTCTACCAGTTTAGAACTAAATGCAACAGCCCAACACCGAGGTCTGAACTCTAAATTCCTCGCCACAGGGCAAGCAGGTTTAATGATTTCTGGGGATGGTATTGCCTTAGATGCAGTGCGGGTTGATTTTGCAGCAGGGGCGGTTGAACAAATGGTAATACAGTTTGGCAGTACCCACGACTTACTGATTATTGAAGGGCAAGGTTCTTTATTACACCCAGGTTCTACTGCCACTCTTCCACTATTACGTGGTACTCAACCCACAGATTTAATATTGGTGCATCGTGCTAATCAAACTCATATTCGCAATCATCCCAATGTTCTGATTCCACCTTTACCAGCAGTGGTTCAGTTATACGAAATAGTGGCTGCTGCTGGTGGAGCTTTGTACCCAGCGCGAGTTGCAGGTATTGCCATGAACACTTTTCATTTGGATGAAGTAGCGGCCAGAGAAGCGATCGCTCAAGTGGAAACTGAAACTGGTTTGCCTTGTACTGACCCCGTGCGCTTTGGTGGCGATTTATTATTGGATGCAGTTATGGAAACCAAGAATTAATTACAGTTTCAGAGTCAAAAATTCATAAAATGATGTCTATTAGGTATCTCCAGAAAAGAGGGAGTAGGGAGTAGGGAGTAGGAGGGAAAGAATTGATGATTTATAGGTGGTAATTTACTTGATTTTTGATTGTCACCAGATGTTTATTTTATAGGTAAACAAACTATTTTGACAAATATGCAAAACAAAGCAATTTTGTCAATAGTCTGTCTTGTTTAAGCTGATCATTTTTATAGTTAAGTTAGGATGATTATACCATACAGTACAGTTTTGTAGAATTACTTCGAGCAAACAAAAAGTTAGATATTTAACACTAATAAAATTAATAAGATTGACAAAAACTATTCGTAAGCATTCAGCTATTAGTAGTCAGGTCTCAGCTCTCATAAGTGGGCTTTAATGAGTATAGACTTTACACCGCTTTTGCTGATTGATAAATCACATCTTCACAACCAAAACCTTGTAGGGAGGTTCCATGGAACGTCCCTACTGTGGTCTACTGAAATGAAAACCGCTGTAA
>JASJEE010000006.1 GCA_030064835.1 Microcoleaceae cyanobacterium MO_207.B10
CAAGTGAGAATTTTACTAGCTTTTAGAGATTGGTGGATAGAACCTTTAATCCTTGAAAAGGCAGATTTTCGTTAATACACAAAAAGTCATAAATTAGAACGAAATAGCCCTGACTATGCACCACCACCATTTTGTGTACCTACTTACAAGTATTGATATTCTTAAAAAAAGTCAAGTAGTCAAGGAAATACGATTTATTTGAAATAAAGAATTTTAGGCACTTTTTTTCCTTATTTCCCATTAAGCGTTCCCTAAATCTAGCCTAAGTTTATATAAATCATCTCAACTAAAGGATATTCTAAAATTCCATTTTATCTCACATCTTCGACTAAAGTAATAATTACAAAAACCTCGCAGAAAAATTTTTCTTTGGTAGTTATGCCTCCTCTTTTAAGAAGATAAAAAAAGCAGATTTATTATGTAAAGCGTCTTACTTCAGTAGCAGCTACTGATAACTACTCGAAAAAATTGGGTGGTCGTGACTAATCTTTTAAGAGGATAAAAAAAGCAGATTTATTATGTAAAGCCTCTTGCTTCTGAAGCAGCTACTGATAAATGTTAACTGATAACTCCCCGAAAAAATTGGTTAGTTATGCTTCCTATTTTAAGAAGATAAAAAAAGAAGATTCCTTATGTAAAGTGTCTTGCTCCAAAAGCAGGTACTAATAACTGTTAACCGATAACTGAAATGACATAACTAAATATTAAATTTTTCCCTGCTATTGATATAGGAAGTGCCGAAGAAGTCTTTATTTATCAGCCACAACAGATGAACTTAATCATATACAAATTATTGGGGCCAATACAATACCTTTGCTAATCTCCGGTTCCCTCTTTATAATTGCTGAATTCACATTTAAACTAATCTGAAGAATTTATTTATATTGCACCCGTGTCTGAATCACAAAAATCTTCTCGTTCTCTCGCAGGAATAGCTGGCATTGTAGCAGTGGCTACATTAATCAGTAAAGTCTTTGGGTTGGTACGTCAACAAGCGATCGCTGCTGCTTTTGGAGTGGGTGCTGCAGTGGATGCCTACAATTACGCCTATGTCATCCCTGGGTTTTTGTTGGTATTACTAGGAGGCATCAACGGGCCTTTTCATAGCGCCATTGTCAGTGTTTTGGCAAAACGGGACAAATCTGAGGCCGCCCCACTGGTAGAGACAATCACAACTTTAGTCGGTGGGGTGTTGTTCTTCGTGACTGTTGGCCTAATTATTTTTGCTGACCCTTTGATTGACTTAGTGGCACCGGGATTAAGCCAAACGCCAAAGGGACTAGAAATTCGGGCGATCGCTATCCAACAATTCCAAATTATGGCCCCAATGGCTTTATTGGCTGGACTAATAGGTATCGGTTTTGGAGCGCTTAATGCTGCGGATATGTATTGGTTGCCTTCTATTAGCCCTTTATTTTCTAGTGTGGCTCTCATTGGTGGAATTTTTATTTTAGCCTTGCAATTAGGGGAAAAAATTATTCAACCGGAATATGCTATGATTGGAGGTTTAGTTTTAGCTTGGGGTACTCTTGCTGGAGCAATATTGCAATGGTTAATTCAAGTTCCTGCTTTGTGGCGAGCAGGTTTGGGCAGGTTACGGTTAAGATTTAATTTTGGACGACCAGGAGTACAAGAAGTTACTAAAGTAATGATACCTGCTACTTTGTCTTCTGGAATGTTACATATTAATGTTTATACTGATTTATTTTTTGCTTCTTATATTCCCCAAGCGGCAGCTTCATTAGCTTATTCTGGTTTATTAGTACAGACTCCTTTAGGAATTATTTCTAATGTAATTTTAGTACCATTTTTACCGATATTTTCTCGATTAGCAGCACCGGAAAATAGGGATGAATTGAAATATCGAATTCGGCAAGCATTGATATTAACTGGAATTACAATGTTGCCTTTAAGTGCAATTATGGTGACATTGGCTTTACCTATTGTGAGGGTAGTTTATGAACGTTATGCTTTTGATTTATCAGCATCAAAATTTGTCGCTTCTGTGTTGATGGCTTATGCAGTAGGAATGTTTGTTTATTTGGGAAGAGATGTTTTGGTTAGGGTTTTTTATGCTTTGGGAGATGGGGAAACTCCTTTTAAAATTAGCGTAATTAATATTTTTCTGAATGTGCTGTTAGATTATCTATTAATCAATGCTTTTGGTGCGCCTGGTTTAGTATTGGCAACTGTAGGGGTAAATTTAATTTCGATGGTGGTATTTTTATGGTTATTAGATCGAAAACTTGGAGGGTTGCCTTGGGGAGAATGGTTAATGCCTTTTGCTGGTTTGATTGGTGGAACTTTCGCCACTGCTTTAGTTTGTTTTGTTGTGCTTTTGGGTTGTCAGTTAGTGTGGGGAAATGAGGGATTTTTTGTGCAGTTATTAGAGCTTGGTTTGGCAACTTTTTCTGGGTTAGTTATATTTGGTTTAATAGTAATGAAAATGAATTTACCAGAAGTAGATATTTTTGCAGCGCGAATCAAGAAGAAATTGGGAATGTAAATATTAGGATTAAGTCAGGAATAGAAATAAGACTATTTAGTAATCTAAACCAAATAAGAAAGAGAAAATTTCCTGGAAAAAATGAACGAGAATAGAGAAAATCATCGAAATCCAGAGAATAAAATTTTCAGGTCATGTCAAAGCAATAATCTTAATCAAAGGGTAGTCCTGTATAGAACCCATTTGGGATCTTTTATTGAAATACAAAGCCTTCAGGAAAGCCGTTTTCAAGACCCTAACAACTATAAGGGTTCAGGAGACCGAAAAATTCGGAAAAATGACTGCCAGAATCATAAAACCCAGATGGATCTAACTCTTGTAGCAATCAAGTCATAAACTATATTTTTAGAACTAAAGTCTCTACCAGAAAGCTTTCATTCCCCAAGAAACATCTTCAGAAAGGTCAGTTAAACTACCTTCAAAACCAACACTTTTCAGTTTTAAAAAAGTCTTTTCTTCCCTATAAAATTCCCAACCCCATAACCCATTATCCCCACGTCGGAAACATTTAACTCGTTGACGTTTAGTATTAATTAAAACTTACTCTTGTAAACTTCCCAAATTTTGATTAATCAGCAAATTTATCTCCCCGATCAAAAGCTTCTGTAGAGTCGGAAAGAACTTCCACAATTAAACAAGGAAAACTTTTATAATTAGCAGTTTCTGCGTCTCGTCGATCACAAATTACTATTACATCAGGATCATAAAACCGATTCTTAGTTTCAATTCTGGCTTTCATATCAGAAATATAAACCCGACAACCACGACCTCTAATGTGACTACGGAATACGCTCGCTAAGTAAGAGATATTGTCACAAAAGTTGAAAAAGCTGACTTTTAAAACATTCATTTTAAGCCAGCTTGATTGAGAGGCTGTTGATACTTAATCCTGTAGATTATTGTGCTAAAAATATTTTTTCAAATTTATAGTATTATCATATAGTAAATAAATAAAATATCCTATACAAATCTTAGAATAGCAATGAAAGTAGCATATATTACCGCTCACAACCCCCACAATCCCTTCTCTTGGTCTGGGACTAATTATTATATGTTTAAATCTCTACAAGCTCAGGGATTAGATGTTACTCATGTGGGAAAATCTTTATGGCCTTGGAGTAGGCACTTACCGAAACCCTTTCAAGGAATTGCTCGTCGTTTTGATCGCCAGAATAACTCCTCAGATGACTTCATGGCAGCAGCCAGTAAATCTGCAAAACTTTTGGAAAAAGAGTTGCAGTCTAAACCCTACGATATTATCTTTACTCCAGTATCTTCAGTAGAATGCGGCTCATTAAATACTAGCTTGCCCATGGTCTATCTTTCCGATGGTACTTTTCGCTTACTGAAGGACTACTATTCCTATATGATGCAGCAGCCAGAAAAAGTCCGTGAGCATAAAGACTTTTTGGAAGCTAAAATTATCGAAAGAGCTGATAGCTTGGTTTTCTCCTCACAATGGGCTGCTAATTCTGCCATCCAAGATTATCATACCCCTCCAGAAAAGGTTCATATAGTTCCTTTTGGTCCAAATATTGAGCGAGTAGAAGACTTGAACACTATCCTCGAACAACGCCAAATGGATGAAATACGGCTACTGTTTGTCGGGGGAGATTGGGAACGCAAAGGTGGGCCAATAGCTTTTGAAACGGTGCGAGCTTTAAATGAAATGGGGATTAAAGCTCAGTTAATTGTATGTGGTGCTACCCCACCAGAAAAACATCAAGCAGAGTATGTCTCTAGTCGTGGATATTTACAAAAGCATCAGCCTCAACAATTGGAGGAATTAATTAGTCTACTTTGTTCTTGCCATTTTATGTTTGTGCCGTCAAGAGCAGATTGTACGCCAATAGTTTTTTGTGAAGCTAGTGCTTATGCTTTACCAGTTATTTCTACTCAAACTGGTGGAATTTCTAGTGTTGTATTTGAAGGGGAAAATGGCTATCTGTTACCACTTGAAGCGACTGGTGAAGATTTTGCCAAACTAATAGCTAATATTTTTCAGGATCGGGAAAAATATTTACAATTAGCAATGTCTACCAGGAAAACTTATGAAGATAAGTTAAACTGGAACCAATGGGGTAGCAAAGTTAGGCAACTTTTAGAATCTTTAGTTTAGTTGGTTAAATAATTTTGGTTAGAGACATTTTTTTAACTACTGATATTTAATAGACTTGTTGGTAAATAAGGTAAATGCTAAAAAAACTAATTAAGGACATAGCCTATCCGATTCTTAAATCACCTCCTGATTTCCTGATTATCGGAGCCCAGAAGCCAGGTACTACTTCCCTTTATAACTATTTGATACAGCACCCTCAAATTCTCAAAAATAATAGTTTCAAGGAAGTACATTATTTTAATGTTCCTGAAAATTATAGTCAAGGTTTAAGCTGGTACTTAGGTCATTTTCCAAACAGATTTCGTAAAGGAGACAAACTTACCTTAGATGCCACTCCTAATTATCTTGAGCTTCCGCATATCCCCCAATTAATTAAACAACACTTGGGCAATATTAAAATGATTGCTGTGTTAAGGAATCCAGTGGATAGGGCTTACTCAGCCTGGAAAATGTGTCATAGCTTTGGAACTAATCCTAATGTGGCTGAAAATCTGAAAAAAAAAGCTGACAGGAGAACTTTTAGTGAAGCTATCGAACAAGAATTAACTAATCAGTGGGAGCCAGACATATATCCCTATGGTTATGTTAATAAAGGTAAATATGCCGAACAGCTAGAAAATTACTACAAATATTTTGAGAGAGATACCATATTAGTCTTGAACTTTGATAACTTGAAGGATGACCTGGCATCAACACTCAATCTAACTTGTGATTTTTTAAACATTGACCCTTTTTCTGAATCATCTCTGAAATCTCTTCTAGAGAAAAAATATAATGTAGGAAAAAAACAAGAAATATCTCCTAGCGAACAAGAAGTATTAGATAGGTTAAAAAACTATTTTGAACCTTTTAACCAGAAACTGTATGAGCTATTAGGCTATAGCTTCAATTGGTAAAGTTACATTGAAGCTATATTTACGCATCTTTAAGTTTAGTTAGTCAAATAATTTTTCCTAGAAACAATGAAGACAAAAAGTGAATTCTATCAATACATGGAAAGCTTAGGCCAACCTAAGATTTTTTTCGACCCCTTGAAGGGCAATCATGGCGATCGCTTAATTAGGGTTGGTGCTGAATATGTTCTGCAAAAACTAGGTGTTACCCTGACGGAGAAATTTCAAGAAGCTGAATATATTGTGATTAATGGCGGGGGCTATTTTAATAAATTCTGGGGTGGCGGTAACAAAACTCTTCGCCCCTATCGCCAAGCAGCACCAGAAGTACCAATAATTATGGGGCCACAAACATATAAGTTCACAGATGCGATCGAAGCAGATTTTCGAGAAATCTGTCAACTTAGTTCAGCCCCAATCATTCTCTTTGCTCGCGAGCGTATTAGCTACAATTATTTATGCCAGATGGGTCTACCAAAAAACGTAGAAATTAAAATTAGCCCAGATTTTGCCTTTGAACTTGAAGATAGCCCATTTATTCAAGAGCATCAGCAAAATTCTAGAAATGACTATATCCTTGTTTGTATGCGACTTGACCGTGAATCTAGTTCCTTGTGGATACGACGTTTGTCTGAATGGAAGCAAGCTCTCAAAAAATTAGGAAAATCAAACTTACTGAGCCGTGTTTTGGGCAAAACCCAACGGTTATCTCGTCCTTGGATTTGGCGTTCGGTTTGCAATGATATATGTAATAGGTATAACCTTAACAATCTGCCACATATTTACAAAGATGTTTCTCTGGAAGAAACAGATTTTGAAAGCTTTTGTAATCAAATAGAAAAGGCTGCTTTTATTATCACTGAGCGTCTCCATGTAGGGGTTTTAGGTTATTTGCTGAACAAGCCAGTAGTGCTTGTGCCTAATCCCAATTACCATAAAGTTCATGCTATTTATGAATATAGCATGAAAAATTCCAATCGAAATGTGTCTCTGTACGAATTGCCTGGAGAACAATTATAAATATCCTTAATAGTAGTTATGAATTTACAGCTCTAATTTGTGGGGCTGTTTTTTATCAGTTAAAATACTGTAGGTTGGGTTTCTTTCCTCATCCTAAGTTACGCCTGTTCCCTATTCCCTATTCCCTATTATTATGAACTTTGCAACTAGAATGAATGGCTTAGGTGGCGATGCGGCTATCGAAGTTTTTACGAAGGCAAAAGAGTTAGAATCTCAAGGTCGAAATATTATTCACTTAGAAATAGGTCAACCTGATTTTAAAACTCCTCAAAATATTCGTGAAGTTGCTTTTCAAGCAATGAATGATGGTTATACAACTTATACTCCAGCAGCAGGTTTATTGGAGTTACGGGAAGTAATAGCAGAACATATTTCTCAGACTAGAAATATATCAGTTAATCCTGAAGAAGTTGTGGTAATGCCAGGTGCAAAACCAGTCATATTTTTTACTCTTTTAGCATTAATAAATCCAGGAGATGAGGTGATTTATCCTAACCCTGGATTTCCTGTTTATGAATCAGTCATTAATCTAGTGGGAGGTAAACCTATACCGTTACCTTTGTTGGAAGAATTAGACTTTCAATTTAGTATCGATCATCTGATTGATTCTATTTGTGAACGGACGAAATTATTAATTCTCAATTCTCCTCAAAACCCTACTGGCAGTGTCTTAACTCCTGAATATTTAGAAACTATAGCTAAACTGGCAGTTAAACATGATTTTTATATCCTTTCTGACGAGATTTACTCCCACTTAATCTACGATTCAAAATTTACTAGTATCATCAGTTTTCCTGAGATGAAAGAGCGGACAATTTTATTAGATGGGCACTCAAAAACCTACGCCATGACTGGGTGGCGTTTGGGCTATTCTGTTTCTCCTAAAGCAATAGCTGAAAAGTTAGACCAGTTGATGTTGAATTCTAATTCCTGCGCTTGTTCATTTACTCAAATAGCTGGTGTAGAAGCTATCAAAAATTCTCAGGAGTTTGTCAAAGAAATGTTCGCCGAATTTAAACAAAGACGTGATGTTATTGTTGATGGTTTAAATTCTATTCCAGGTATTAAATGTCAAAAACCAGCAGGAGCTTTTTATGCTTTCCCCAATGTCAAACAAATGTCGATAAGTTGTGAGAAACTAGCAGATTATTTATTAGCTGAAGCTGGGGTTGCTTTGTTACCAGGAACTGCTTATGGAAAATTTGGCGATGGATATTTAAGGTTGTCTTATGCTAATTCCATTGAAAATATTCAGGAAGGTATTAGTAGGATAAAAACAGCGATCGCCAAGCTTTGAATAAGGAAGATAGCTATTTAATTAGTAGATTCTATCTTTCAACTTCCTTTTTCCATCTTTGTCTTTCCTTCTGCTATTGAAGTTGGATGAAGTAAAGATGCTGCAGCTTTTTGAGCTATAGTTTCATCGATGTAAATTTGTTTCAGAGTAACTAAACCATCCTGAATAAATAAATCCCTTAAAGCTGCCTTTTCTCCAGTATTAAAAGCTGTCTCATAAAACACCTCTTTAATACCAGCAGAAATTATCAATTTCAAACAAGAAAGACAAGGTTCTAAAGTCACATAAATAATCGCTCCATTAGTAGAAATACCATATCTAGCAGCTTGAGCGATCGCATTAGCTTCCGCATGAATAGAACGAGATGGTAAAACCTTACTAGCATCACAACTACTTAATTCTGGATAACAAAAACCCTGACTAGTGCAATGTACCGAACCAGAGGGAGAACCATTATAACCAGTTGCCAAAACTTGTTTATTTTTAACTATTACCGCCCCCACAGCAAAAGCTAAACAAGTCGAGCGAGTAGCTGCCAATTTAGCTATCATTAAAAAGTATTCATCCCAGGTTGGTCTTTGATATAATTCTTCTGTCATATTACTTTAGTAAGTTTAAATAGACTTTTAATCAACACAATTAGATCATGATTTACGCAAGGACAATATAGTTCCTACTAATTTATGCAGGACTACCAGTCAGAAGTAATGCCTTAATTCACACTACTGCAAATCCTGTAAATTGTCGAATATAAGGCGCTCGAAATCCCAAAACAATATCTGATGAGGGTACTCCCAATTCTAGCAACTGATGAGCTAATCCTTCTTCTGTAAAATCCCTTTGAATCCAAATTTTTCCATCCTTAATATCGATATGAATTGGGCATCCATATATTCGCTCTTCATCACGCCATCCTACATACAACAATAAATAGCGATCGCGTTCTAAGTCGAAAACTATTTCAGTTGTTTCCATATCTTCCTCAGAATGTTCGTGAGCATGTTGATTGATAATTTTCTGAACTAATTCGCGATCATCTAGTTTTTCCATAAAATTATCTCCTCCTTTTGAATATGAAAAACCAACAATTTTATTTGATATCTTTCTAGCACAGTTTGTACAAACGAATCTGAAAAAAAATCTTGATAAATATCTGTAGGTATAGCTAAATAAAGCACTCGTTCTGAAGCAAATTTTTCTAATGCTAAACGATAGTTAAGAAATTGACCGACAGCTAGATGGAATTCAGAAACTACAGACCTGCCAACAAAGCTTTTTATTTCTACTGCTATTTTTTGAGTAGCTTTTTCAGCCACAATAAACTTTTCTGCTTCGGGGTCTATATTAATCTTAAATTGTTTAGTTAGCTTAATAAATAGAGGATCGTTAGTAATTGTCCATCCATCTTTTTCTAAAGCGTTTCGGACTGTATCGTGAAAGATATCTTTTGCTGACATAATTCATATATCTGATATATCAAAAAACCGTTTATTTGATGTCAAAGCATTACTCTCTAAACTTTTAACCAGATGTTTAACCTATTTTTGGTGCTTAGTCATGGTAATAGACGATCGCTCTTTTATAGTCGAAGAGGCGATCGCCTTTGATTATTTATTCACTGGTATGGAAAATACCTAAGCAAGCAAAAGAAAAATTTCTTGTGCTAGTAAATCAATGATTTTTTGACTCCACTTGATTTGATTACCAGTCCATTTGCTTTGTCGAGACTCTACTTGATAAACCCTGGCATATTTTTTGCCCATTTCAGTTAATTCCCACTGCCATTTACCGCGTTTGCTTTTCAACTTTTGTTGCAAACCTAGTTTTTCCAGGACTTGATTTACTTTGCGAGCAGAAGTTTTTTCTCCCACTTTCTCAGTTAGCTCCTGAGCAATTTGAGTAGGAGTTAGATCGATGTTGTCCAATAAAACTGGACTTTTCGTTTCTCTTGTCATATTATGTAATTGAAATAAATTTGTTCCGAGCCAGATACCCACAACTGCAATCGATGGGCCTGGCTTTTTTTGTTGGAAAGATACAACAGATGAGGCCATCCTCTGTCTATTTTGTTTTCCAGATCCATTCTAACTACTCTAGGATAAAATGACAACAATTATTTAAAAAAAAATATAAATATATGGCTACATCTTATACATAGTACTTTTTAGACAAATAAAAAATTAATTTTGCAAATAAATCTTACAACAAATATTTTTTGCAGAATGACGCTATGGCCATAATTTCTGTAGATGTGTGACTTGTGTAGGTATTTGGCCACATCAGGTTGGATTTTAGACATTAAAAGTGGCCATTCACTTGAGCGATCGCTACTTTTCCCCACGCTTTCTTAGCTCTGCAATTAGGGATTTAATCTCATCCTGTACTTCTTGACTCAACTTGTCGCGAGCAAAAGTTGCTGCTTCGTGGGCGTGGTAAATAACATTTGGAATCAGAATAGGTAAACCACCTGCACCATTTCCAGTATCAAATGCTGATTGGGTATGACTGCCATCGCGTTCCCAATTTTCTGCTACTAACCAAGAGAGCATTTTATCCAAGTTTTTTTCATACATAGAAGTATTTTGCTGACCCTCGACATCTATCGCAACTTCCAACCGAGGAATTAAAAAGTGAGCTGCTCCACCAGATTCACTCTGAACTATAGATTGATATGCAGATGCTGGAGCGGCATAACACATCAGCACTCCTACTTTTGCACAAGCATAAATAAAAGGATCGTAGTCACTGATGTCAAGAATATTTTCTTCGTAATTTTCTTTCTTTTTCTGGATACGTTGGCAAATAAACTCAGACCAATCATCTGATTTCTCTTCTGCTACCAATTCTAGTTTGTCATCTTTTAAAATCACTGCTGGTAGGGAAGTATCAACCAGAGCAATATCGGAGAAACGACGTATAACTGAGCAAGTCGTCAAAAGTCGCTCTGGATCGAATTTTTTTGACTGCTTGGCTACACCAACAAAGAGAAGATGGGATACTGCGGTATCTGCAAAAGGAACTCTATACACCTGCTCAACATTAACAGTTTTTTCCCCTGCAACGGGATGAGTATGCAAATACCAAAATACTATGGGAGCTAACCAAGAAAGCTCAGGATTTTTAACAGCAGCTGCATAAGTTATTTCACCCCTTGGAGTTGAACGAGTATTGTGAATAACATCAGTAAACTTCTCAATTTGATTTCTAACAATTTTTCCGTACAATGTATCTGCTTCATAAAAATTTAAGCGATGCACTACAGGAAATACACGACCATCACGGAACATTAGAGTAGGTTTAGCCTGGGAATCTCCTGGTAAAGTTCCTAGAGGACGCCAATTAACGTTTTTGGTACAAATTCGGAAGTCTTCATCATATTGACGGAGTTCCATTGCTGCCATTCGAGAATGCTTAAAGTCTGCTGCACCTGACGGACGCATTAGCTCTGGAGATAGCAATAAACCGTTGACAGCAGCATCATAGTCCTCATATCCTCTGAGTTGATCGGGAAAAATGTCAAAATCTAGGTATTGCTCTGGGATGCCATTGTTATTATTAACCACCATTGCTGCTGCTGAACTTGTTACTATTACTGGGTCTGGTGGAATAAAGCTGCCTGGATTATGAGCAATAAAAAGGTCTGCTACAGAAGCATCTGTGCCGGCTGCCGCTTTGTGCTGATTAGCTGGTGGTACTCGTTCCGAAATAAATTTGTTTCCTACAATTTTCTCCTTTAACCTTTCTTCTACTTTTTGTTCATCTAAGGTAGCACGTTCTCCATTCCGATAAAAGTATCTAGCTTGTGCTGGTAAATCTAGAATACCAGCAATTTCATCTACCGAGCGATCGAGACGCCAGAATCGCTGAAAATAACTTCTTGTCCACAGTAGTCGCTCTTCCAACCTCGCTGATAGTATCTTTACGTTTTCAGTTTGCCCTAGTTGCAACCTACGCTCAATATCATCTCCTAGTTGATTTAGGTCTTTGACTACCCACTTAGCCATTTCTAATACCAAGTTGACAGGATTTTCTTCTTTCAACTTAGGTGCAATATTAATGATTGCCGATGCGTGACTTTCAGAACTTATATGACTTTGAGCAATCCTTTCTAAAACAGAACGTGCTTCATCCTGACGTTTCCTTTCTGCTGGATCGAGTTGCTCCTCATCAACTTTTGCTCTGGAAGTAACCTTAGACCTTTCACTATCAATCCCAGGAATATCCTTAAATAGATCGAGTTGTCGAGGTACTTTCTCTGGGTGAAGGTAAACATAAGGTGGTGCCCCTCTTCCTTTGGTTCGACGCTTTTTTTCTTTGAAAAGTTTGCCCTCCTTCACCATTTGATTGAGAAGATTGCGTACACCTCTTTTAGATAGCAGAGCATTCCCACGATCTAGATGCTCAAAAACTTCTGCAAATTCTAGACCATCTGGTTTTTTTGCCAGTAAATTTAGAATATCTGATTCTGTTCCTGCCATTTATTCACCTCCTCCGCTAAATTAGGTGTTGGCGCACCATGTGTAATTTTTTGATGACGACGAATTTTGATTAATGCGGGGTGACGCATAATATCGGTTGCTGATGAAATAATGGCTGTTCCTTTTGCTAGTTTAGGAATGCGCGATACTGTTTCTTCCGCAATATCTCCCATCGTGCCAGATACTAATCTCAAGTCATCAGGATCTAGGGCAAAAACCACCCGTGTGTTGCAAGTTAAAATTACCTGCTTATCCATTGAGGAAGGACTTTGAGTAATTAAGATAACGCCAATTGCATCATGACGCGCCGTGCGAATTAGTTCCCGGATCACAAAGGTTGAGGGGGTTGTTTCTCCTCCTGCAGGTAAAAAAAAGTGAGCCTCATCAAGAATAAATACGAAAGGTGGAACTCGATCGCGTTTTCGGAGTGTTTGTAGCATTCGCGCTGTTCCTCCCACGATTAAATTCCGAGAATTTTGACCTAAATGACCAACAAAAATATTTAATATCGGTCTGTCTGCTAACTCATCTAACCAGCTTTCTGTTTTTGTTGTTAACAAGGGGTTACGCTTAAATGCAGCTTCTACCTTTTTTGCTGCCCTAGTTCCCACTGCTTTTTGACCAAAGTCACCCGCTACCTTTTGAATTTCTTCTATAATTTCATTGATACTGATATCGACTTTTCCAGTTTCCTCCAAGCTTTTAAGAGCTTTGCTGAAAACTACATCATAAGCAAAAGAAACTATCTCAGATTGATCTAATGTTAGGTTAGGCACAAATCCCATAAATTCACTTAATCCAATTACAGAGTAAGGAATCCGAAAATCTTTACCAGCTCGAAAGTTCAGTCCGCCAAGTTTTTCTGTCGCGTTGATTGTGTCTCCTAGTACATCAAAGGCAACTATTGGTATTTGATGCCGTTCCAATTCTTCAATACAAACTCCCACACAATAACTTTTACCTACCCCTGTTTTACCGACTATTGCTATGTGTCGAGCGATCGCTTCCATTGGCAAGATAAATTCAACTGAGCTATTGCCTGATTCAACTCGCCCTATATAAAAACCTCCATCTGGTGAATCTGGAATGTTGAGTATCTCCGGAATCCTATCTGCTGGAAGTTCATAGACACCTTTACCTGTTTGTGCTAACTGATTCGGTTCTTTTATTTCTAAACTTTCACTATTAGTTAAGTGTATTTCACCTAGTAGCTCTGTCGCCATTACCCTTGTAACGTGGGGAGAGCGATCGTTTGGTCTAGAATCTCTTTTACCTACCTGATAAGCAAGATTTTGTTGTAGAGAAGAGGGATTTGCCCTGGGATTATCTTCTGTACCTTTGATAATACGTCCATAATGAACAAAGTCTTCTGTGTCACGCTCAATTATCACATAAGTTCCTAAAGATGGCCTCTGTCCCGTATCAACATGAAATGGTACTTCGTCAAAAGTTGGGGAACCTAGATAGGGGTCTGAAGAAACTGTCCCTATTCGCGATTCCTTTGTTAAGACAAGTCTGGCCTTAATACTTGTATCTGCTTTTTGAGCCAACTGCATAAATTATTTTTTGTAATTAATTATGAATTATTTATAGCAATTTTTGGGAATTCTGACAATAACAAACAAGAAAAATAAATAGACTTGACCAGAGAAAGGATTTTTAGAAGAAAATTATGAATCTAGCTTAATCTTGAATTGAAGACCCACTTATACTAAAAAAAATATTTGTTAAATATTCTCTTGACAAATAGTTTTTAATTTTAGCTATAGCTAAGAAGTCTGAAACGATATCTCTATAATATATGTCTCAAACAGCAGAACAAATTCGCATCTATGGCACTGTGCAAGGTGTCGGTTTTCGCCCTACTGTCTACCGCATTGCTAAAACATTAGGTTTGCGCGGTGAAGTCAGTAATGACGGACAAGGTGTCTTAATTAAAGTTGTGGGCGATCGCTCTACTATCGACCAATTTATCGAAAAAATTCATTCTGAACGCTCTCCACTTGCCCACATCGAAACTATTACGCGCCACCCCCTGGAAAACGCAAATTTCCCAGATTTTATCATCGCCTCCAGCACCAGTAACACCGTTCGTACCCAAATAGCCCCGGATGCTGCCACCTGCTCCAACTGCAAAAGTGAAATATTCGACCCTTTGAGTCGGTGGTATCGTTACCCATTCACCAATTGTACCCACTGCGGACCTCGCCTCAGTATCATCAAAAAATTACCTTATGACCGCAAAAATACAACTATGGCAGATTTTAACCTTTGCCAAGAATGTCAGCAAGACTATTCCGATCCCCTCAACCGTCGCTTCCACGCTCAACCTACTGCTTGTCATGTTTGCGGACCGAAAGCTTGGTTAGAAAGAGCGGATGGTAAACCAGTCAGTGCCGATATGTTCTCAATGTTGGATGATGTGGATGCGGTTTGCACTCTGATCCAACGAGGAATGATAGTTGCTATCAAAGGGTTAGGGGGTTTTCATCTTGCCTGCGATGCCACAAATGAGGAAGCGGTGCAAAAATTACGTCATCGCAAACGTCGCCCAGATAAACCTCTGGCTTTGATGGCGCGTGATATTGAGATGATTTCTGAATATTGCAGTATTAGTGAGACGGAACGGAAGTTACTTGAAAGTGTAGCTGCTCCTATTGTTTTGTTGGAACCAACTATTGGACAACAGTTAGCACCTAGTGTTGCACCCGGACAAAATACTTTGGGTTTCATGTTGCCGTATACGCCATTGCATCATTTAGCGTTGCGCCGTTTGAATGTTCCCATAGTGTTAACAAGTGGCAATTTTTCTGATGAACCTCAGTGTATTGACAATGAAGAAACGCGGGAGAAACTATCAGAAATTGCCGATTATTTTCTAATACATAATCGCCCAATTTTTAATCGGGTTGATGATTCTGTGGTGCGAGTTATTAAAGAAGTTCCTCAAGTATTACGTCGCGCTCGTGGTTATGCTCCTGCCCCGATTAATTTGCCTCCTGGATTTGCAGATATTCCTCCTATTTTGGCAATGGGAAGTGAGTTAAAAAATACTTTTTGTTTATTGCGTGATGGGCAGGCTATTTTATCTCAACATATTGGGGATTTGGAAAATAGTTTAGCTGCCAAAGCTTATGAAAAAACTTTGAATCTTTTTTTGGGTTTATTGGAGGCGAAACCGAGTGTAATTGTTGTGGATAAACACCCAGAATATTTATCAACAAAACTGGGGAAAGATTTGGCGAATGCTAATAATTTGAAAATAATTGAAGTGCAGCATCATCATGGTCATATTGCAGCTTGTATGGCAGAAAATGGATTAGATATTGATTGTCAGCCAGTTTTAGGAATTGCTTTAGATGGCTTGGGTTATGGGGAAGATGGAACTATTTGGGGTGGTGAATTTTTATTAGCAGATTATCGTGGGTTTAAACGTTTAGGAGCTTTTAAACCTGTAGAAATGATTGGAGGGGAACAAGCTATTTATCAACCTTGGCGAAATACTTACGCCCATTTAGTCGCTGCTTTTGGTTTAGATTTTCTTAAGAATTACGAAAATTTAGAATTATTTAATTTTTTCCAAACAAAACCTCTAACTTTGCTGAATCAAATGATACAAAAAAAGATTAATTCTCCTCTAGCTTCTTCTTGTGGACGGTTATTTGATGCAGTAGCTGCTGCAATTGGCATTTGCCGGGAATCATGTAGTTATGAGGGCCAAGCTGCGATAAACTTAGAGGCTTTGGCAACAGAGTATTTATTAAATGATGCTGAAGAAATCGAAGGTTATAAATTTGATATGTTAAATTTAGACACAGATAGTAAATTCCCTCTTACTTATCTGGTGCCACAGCCGATGTGGCAATCCTTACTGATAGATACAAAACAAAGTGCTACTCCGGCTCTGATGGCAGCTAAATTTCATCAAGGATTGGCGATCGCTATTTCTGAGATGGTAGCTGAATTTCATCAGAGTTGTGAGTTTAATAAAGTCGCTTTGACTGGTGGGGTATTTCAAAATAAATTGTTACTGACAAAAGTGAGCGATCGCCTAACTAAAATGGGCTTGGAAGTGTTGACTCACAGTCAAGTTCCACCTAATGATGGAGGTTTATCTCTGGGTCAAGTAGCGATCGCTGCTGCTAGAATGGGAGTAAGAAAGTAGGGGAGTAGGGGAGTAGGGGAGTAGGGGAGTAGGGGAGTAGGGAGGTAAAATTAAAATATTGCCTACACTACATTGATGCACTCTCTAGTAACTCAAAAAATGGATAAAAAAATTTGTTTTGATTTTAGTAAAAGTTTAATTAATTGAATAAAAATGTGTTTAGGTATTCCCGGTCAAATTACAGAAATAACTAATGCCGAGCATAAGTTGGCAATGGTTAGTATTAGTGGGGTAAAACGAGAGGTTAATATTGCCTGCATAGTTGATGAAGAACATCCGGTTGAGTCTTGTGTTGGCGACTGGGTGTTAGTTCATGTGGGTTTTGCCATGAACCGTTTAGATGAGGAAGAAGCAACAGAAACTTTGAAATTATTGCAGGAAGTCGCTGCGGTGATGAATTAAAATTTAGGTTGGGTTGAAAAAATGAAACCCAATCTATTTAATAAATAAAATTATAATGTAGGTTGGGTTGAGGAAACGAAACCCAACATATTCAAGACTTACGCATTACAACGCATTTTCGTCATTGCGACCAACAGGGTTTGCGGAGCAGTCCGGAACGGATAGCAATCTCAAATCCTAATTTTTCCTACCTCATGCGTAAGTCCTGATTATATTTATTTCTGACAACTGATAACTGATTTGTTGGGTTGCGCTAGCGCTTAACCCAACCTACGATATGACAACTTATAACAGAAACGGAAACAATTTATGAAATATGTTAAAGAATTTCGCGACCCCGACAAAGCCCAAGGTTTAGTAAGAGAAATTGATAAACTCAGCCAAAAATTAGGATACTCCACGGAACACCCACTAAAAATAATGGAAGTTTGTGGCGGTCACACTCACTCTATTTTCAAGTATGGCATTGAGGAAGTTTTACCTAATAATATCGAACTAATACATGGGCCTGGATGTCCAGTTTGTGTGATGCCAAGAGGTAGATTAGATGATGCGATCGCTCTGGCAGAAAAATTAAACGTTATTTTTACCACTTTTGGGGATGCGATGCGGGTGCCGGGTTCCGAAAAAAGTCTGTTGCAAGCAAAGGCTCAAGGTGCAGATATTCGGATGGTTTATTCGCCTTTGGATAGTTTGCAAATAGCTAGGGAAAATCCAGATAAAGACGTTATTTTCTTCGGTTTGGGTTTTGAAACTACTGCCCCTAGTGCTGCTTTAACTATTTTGCAAGCAGAAGCAGAAAATATTTACAATTTCAGCGTTTTTAGTAATCATGTTTTAGTTGTACCTGCTTTAGAAGCATTACTCAGCAACCCAGACTTAGAGCTGCAAGGTTTTGTTGGGCCTGGTCATGTGAGCATGGTTATTGGTACCGAACCCTACCGCGTAATTGCCGAAAAATATCAGAAACCCTTAGTGGTATCAGGATTTGAACCTCTGGATATTTTGCAATCTATTTGGATGTTGTTACAGCAAATGTTAGAAGGTCGTTGTGAGGTGGAAAACCAATATAGTCGCGTGGTGAAAGAAGGGGGGAATAAGGTGGCACTCGAAGCAATGGGCAAAGTCTTTGAAGTGCGAGATGCTTTTGAGTGGCGTGGTTTAGGAGATATTCCTGAGTCTGGGTTAAAAATTACTGATGCTTATGCCTATTTTGATGCTGAAGTTAAGTTTTGTGTGCCGAACAAAAAAGTTGCTGATGCTAAAGCTTGCCAATGTGGAGAAATTCTCAAAGGTGTATTGAAACCTTGGCAGTGTAAGGTATTTGGTACTGCTTGTACTCCAGAAAATCCTATTGGCACTTGCATGGTTTCCTCTGAAGGTGCTTGTGCTGCCTATTATAAATATGGTCGGTTGTTTAAGAAGGAAGAAGGAAGAAGTAAGAAGGAAGAAGGTAGTGTATTAAGCATTAATATGAAATGAGGAAAAAAGCAAAGTAGTTTGAAAAATCTGTCACCAGTCAGTGTTTTCAAACTACTTTTTTTTAGTTATACTTTATATATTCATCAATTAGAAACGAGGAAAAAATTATGCCATTTATCACTATTCAAATTGCTGACGGTCATTCCGTTGAACTAAAACGTAAACTAGCAAAAGCTGTTACTGATACAGTTGTTTCTACTTTAGGAACAAAACCAGAATGGGTGACAGTTCATATCGACGAATTTAGTAGAGAAAATTGGGCAGTCGGCGGTCAACTTCATATTGATAAACATCCCGATCGCCATGCAGAAAAAGTAGAAAATAATAGTTAATTTTTCTGGTGAAAATTGGCAGTTCGTCTGAAGTAAGTAAGCAATTAATTATTTTAAAATTGCCGTCTAAAAATTATGGTTCAAACAGAAATAGTAATCAGAGAGGCAGTTCCCACTGACATAAAATCCATTATGGAATTGCTTTATCTAAAAGCAGAATTTGACGGCTGCCCAGAATCTCTCAAAGCCACAACCGAACAACTAAATAACGATCTATTCTGCACAAATCCTCTCACTTCAATTTTATTAGCTGAAGTGGGAGGTCAACCTGTAGGTTTCGCTAGTTATCATCGAATTTATTCTACATTTTTAGCTAAACCTGGAATCTGGCTAGATGATTTGTATTTAAAAGAAGAATACCGAGGTAAAAAAATTGGTAAAGCTTTAATAACTCGTCTCTATCAAATAGCTGTAAAAACAGGTTGCGGTAGAATTGATTGGATTGTAAATATTAACAATTCTCAAGGTATTAACTTCTATGAAAAAATGGGAGCCAATATTATAGAAAAGGTGAGATTATGTCGCCTGGAAATTCAATAATTAAGAAGTAATTTAGGTTGAGTAAAATAAAATAAAATACATCTAATTTCCTTTTGATAAGCCTTACTCCTAATTATAAATAAAAAAATTATGTCTACATCTAAAATATCAATAAATAGGGAAAGAGGTATTAAGCCTGATGAACTTTTGTAGTAGAAAATTTTAGACTTCAAGTTTCTTTCCTAAGTAGGAGCTACTGATAACTAATAACTAATAACTAATAACTGATAACTGATAACTGATAACTGATAACTGAAATGACACCTACCCAACATCCTTTATTTAAAAAAATCGAACAAGCGCGACGTCGCCCGACAAAAGTACGCGACACCAACATTACTCTCGCTCACGGTAGCGGTGGCAAAGCAATGCGCGACCTCATAGAAGATATTTTTGTCGGCAACTTCGACAACCCCACCCTATCTCAACTAGAAGATCAAGCAACATTTGACCTGGCGACTCTCACCGCTCAAGGTGACAGACTTGCTTTTACCACCGACTCTTATGTAGTTGATCCTATCTTTTTTCCTGGAGGCAATATTGGGGAACTGGCAGTCAACGGCACCGTTAACGATCTAGCCATGAGTGGAGCAAAACCTTTATATCTTTCCTGCGGAATGATTATTGAAGAAGGTTTCCCCGTTGACTCCCTCCGAGAAATAGCAAAAAGTATGAAAGTTGCAGCAGATATCGCGGGAGTTAAAATTGTCACTGGAGACACAAAAGTTGTTCACCGAGGTGCTGCGGATAAATTATTTATCAATACTGCCGGGGTAGGTGTAATTCGTTCGGGTGTTTCTATTTCCGCTCAAAATCTCCAAGTAGGGGATGCCGTTATTGTAAATGGTTATCTTGGAGATCATGGAGCAGCTATTACGATCGCCCGTGGAGACTTAGCTTTAGCAACGGAAGTGGAAAGTGATACTCAAGCTTTGAATGGTTTGGTTGATACTATTCTGGATGTTTGTCCGGAAGTTAGGGCTATGCGAGATGCTACCCGTGGCGGTGTGGCAACAGTATTAAATGAATTTGCCATGAGTTCGGAAGTAGGGATACGACTTTTTGAATCTTCCCTTCCAGTGCGGGAGGAAGTGCAGGGAGTCTGTGAAATTCTCGGTCTCGATCCTTTATATTTTGCTAATGAAGGAAAGTTAGTGACAGTGGTGCCGGGAGAAAAAGCAGAAACTGTTTTGGCAGTAATGAAATCTCATCCTGCGGGTATTGATGCTGCTATTGTGGGGGAAGTTATTGCTTCTCCTCCTGGAATTTTGTTATTGCAAACTACATTCGGCACCGAACGTATTGTGGATATGTTGGTGGGAGACCAACTGCCGAGAATTTGTTAGAGAGCAAGAGAAGGATTTTTTCATATACGGATGATTCAAATAGATATCTCCAAAAATCAAATCCATTCTTATCCATAAATTCTCAATCACTATTCCCTATTCCCTATTCCCTATTCCCTATTCCCTGGAGATTCAAATATGCACGAATTAGGAATCACCCAAAATATTGTTGCCATAGTTGCTAAAAATGCTAAGGATAAATCAGTCAAAAGAGTCACTTTAGAGATAGGTGAACTTTCTGCTATTATGCCCGATGCTATTGAATTTTGTTTTGATGTTTGTAGTAAAGGTACTGTTTTAGAAGGAGCAAAATTAGAAATTATCAAAATTCCCGGTTTAGGAAAATGTCGTCAATGTGCGACAGAAATTCCCTTGAAGCAACCATTCGGAGTTTGTCATGTTTGTAACAGTGTTGAACTTGATATTATTCAAGGTCAAGAACTTAAAATTAAGGAAATGGAAGTAGAAGAATTATGTGTGTAATATCAAAATATTTCAGGCAAATATCAAATTAACTACTTCAACTTTTATAGTAAAATATTTATACTGCCACTAAACAATAAATATTGTGAAAAGCGATAGTATTTTCTATCAAATATTTCTCAATTTTCCGACAATTTTCTTTGAACTAATAAACCAACCAAATACCAATACTCAAACTTATGAATTTACCTCCCGTGAAGTCAAACAATTATCTTTTCGTTTAGATGGTTTATTCCTACCAACGGACAATAACCCTAATAAACCTTTTTACCTTGTTGAAGTCCAATTTCAACCCGATGATAATCTCTATTATCGTCTATTTGCTGAATTATTTCTCTTTTTACGACAATATCAACCCCCCAATCCTTGGCAAGTAGTTGTTATTTATCCCAGTCGTAATATCGAAAGGGAACAAAATCAGCACTTTGGCAATATTTTAGCCTCAAATCAAGTCCAACGGATTTATTTAGACGAATTGTCAGAAACTGTAACTGGTTCATTAGGGGTTGGAGTTGTTAAACTGGTAATTGAGCCAGAAACTCAAGCAATTAATTTGGCTAAATCTTTAATTTATAAAACCAAAGAGGAAATTATTCAGCCAAAAGTTCAACAAGATTTAATTGACCTGATTGAAACAATTATTGTTTATAAGTTACCCCAAAAAACCAGAAAGGAGATTGAAGCAATGTTAGGTTTAAGTGAATTGAAAAAAACTAAAGTTTATCAAGAAGCTTTAGCTGAAGGTGAAGCTAAAGGCGAAGCTGAAGGGAAAGAAAAAGCCCACTTAAAAGCTGTATCTAATATGATTCGTTTAGGTTTAGCTTTAGAGACTATTACTGAATATTTAGATTTGCCTTTAGAGGAAGTTCAAAGATTAGCAAAATTGACTGAAAATAGGAGTTAAATTTATGTTTACTTTAGGTGAATTGAAAAAAACTAAAGTTTATCAAGAAGCTTTTGCTGAAGGTGAAGTAGAAGCTAACTTAAAAGCTGTATCTAATATGATTACTTTAGGTTTAACTTTAGAAACTATTGGTGAATATTTAGATTTGCCTTTAGAGGAAGTTCAAAGATTAGTAAAACTGACTGAAAATAGAGATTGAAGATTTTTTAAATTTAATTAAGTAGGTAAGTATGAATAAACTTTACTATGTAACGAAATACTGGTGAAGTTGAAATCCTTGAGATTGCTTCCTTCCACTCCGTTATAATCGTAATGACCAAAAGATGAGGTCTCAAGTCTCCCTTTTTAAGGAGATGAAAAAAATATTCAATTCAGTATTTCAAGTCTCCGAGTTAAGTCGGAGGTACTGATAACTGATAACTGAAAAGACCTACTTATAATCAAAAGTCAAAAACAAAAAATCAAAGAAATGGAGATAAAAAAATTATGTGTGTAACTTGCGGTTGTTCCGGTGATAATCAAATTACTATTACTAATTCTCAAACAGGAGAAAAAATGACAGTAGATAAGCATCATTCCCATACTCATACTCTCCCAGATGGTACTGTTATTACTCATACTCATTCTGATAATCATACTCCCGAACATCATCATCACGAAACGGCAGAAGTTCATGCTAAAATGCACCAAACAACTATTAGTTTAGAACAGGAAATTTTACAGAAAAATGACCTGATAGCTGCCCAAAACCGAGGCTGGTTTAAAGGTCGAAATATTCTGGCATTAAACTTAGTTAGTTCTCCTGGTTCTGGCAAAACAACTTTATTAACTCGGACAATTAATGATTTAAAATCTGAATTGACTTTTAGTGTCATAGAAGGCGACCAAGAAACTATTAATGATGCAGAAAAAATTCGCCAAACTGGTTGTCAAGTTGTGCAAATTAATACTGGTAAAGGCTGTCATTTAGAAGCAGCAATGGTAGAAAAAGGTTATACAGAATTAAACCCTCCTTTAAATTCAGTTTTGATGATTGAAAATGTGGGTAATTTAGTTTGCCCTGCTTTATTTGATTTAGGAGAAAATTGTAAGGTAGCAATTCTATCAGTTACCGAAGGAGAAGATAAACCGATTAAATATCCCTATATGTTTCGGGAAAGTGAAGTAATGATTCTGACAAAAATTGATTTATTACCTTATGTACAATTTGATGTGAATCTTTGTATTGAATATGCAAAACAGGTAAATCCTAATATTAAAATCTTCCAGGTTTCTGCTATTAGTGGGGAAGGTTTAAATGAGTGGTATGAATGGTTGAAAAATCAAGTTATTTGTTAGTAATCAGGATTTACGCAAAGACAGTATATATAGCGCCTACTCATTTAGGCGATTGCTGGCGCAAAGTTCTGTAACGCTTAAAAAATTATAGTGATCGCCCAAGAATGGTTTCTACTTTTTTAGTAGTATCTCTAGGAATGTGGAGGGTTTTTAGATACGTTGGCAAACTAGAAAACAAACTAGACAGGAACCACAAAGATATTAATAGATAAAGATATTAATAGATTAGGAAGTTTAGTTAGACGAAAGGATAAAAATCTAGTAATACCATGGGTGAAAAAAGAATGTTATGCTTGAGAAAACTTCAACTATTAACTAATTAATAAAGTTTTTCCACTTTATCCCTTTGATAATCGGCTTTTTTCTTTTTTTTCCTATTATTTCACCACACCCAACACCCAACACCCAACACCCTAGATTGATAATATTTCTAGCAAACATTTATCAATTTGGTATAAGCCATATTAACAATCATTGCGTATATTTGGGAAACATTGAAAGTTTTCTGGAACAGAAGTTTGATTATAGACCTCATACCAATTTGAAAAAAGAATGTTACGAATAGTAAGGGCAATAAAAAGACTTTTCATAATATGTCCATTAAAAAAAAAAGATGATTGACGCAGCTCAAACATGGTATTGAAGCAATTCCCATGCGACTCCTGACTCCTGACTCGTGACTCCTAAAAAATCTCTTAGCTATTTGTAGCAAACATTTATCAAAACGGTATCATACCAAAATCCACATCAACGAGGATGAATTCTAAAGAATTTATAATTTTGTTGTGCCCTAAATGCAAAAGCTCCAATATTACAACAGGCCAATGCAATTATTGGTTTAACGACTATGGACGTCATTGGCCACGAAATAAATTTGTGGGGATTCCCTCTGGGGGGGATGTTAAACTAAGTCTAGAGCAAGACGACCGACTATTAAAGTTGGGCAGAAAACTAACAGTCTCAAGTCAAGTCAAGAGTATTTTTATACTTAATTTTTGACTTATCCGAAGCGGTTGTCTAAGTATAGACTGGTAAATTATTTCTGTCGCAGTGTTCTATATAAAGTTAATTAATAACTATAACCAAAGGAAAAAAACGTGGTTACAACTCCAGAAAAAATTCAAAACCCAACAAATTCTGCATCTCCCAGTCAAGACAGAGTAGCAGTATTATTAATGGGATATGGCGAAGTAGAAAGTTATGAAGATTTTGCCAATTATAACGAACAAGCATTAAACTTACTCACTGCAAAATTTGCTCCAGTTCCTACCTGGATATATCCTCCTTTAGCAAAATTATTAGCTGTTTTTGACCTGCATGAATGGAGTCATCAACATGGCAACTTCATCTCACCTCATAACGCTATTTTTGAAAGTCAACGAGCAGGAATAGAAAAAAATCTCCAAGTAAAATGGGGCGATCGTATCAAAGTATTTAAAGCTTTTAACTTTTGCGCTCCCCACTTACCAGAACAAGTATTAACACAAATTAAATCTGAAGGATTTGATAAATTATTGATTTATCCTTTGTTAGTAGTTGACTCTATTTTTACCAGTGGAATTGCCGTCGAACAAGTTAATAAAGCATTAGTAAAATTAGCAGATAAAACCGAAAATTGGGTTAAAGGTCAACGTTATATTCCTTCTTTTTATAACGAACCTGACTATATTGATTTAATGGCAAAAATGGTAGAAGAACAAATTGCTGATGACTTATCAGTTGCTCATTTACCATCTCAAATTGGCATTGTTTTAACAAATCATGGTTGCCCCCACAAAGCTAAAGGTTTTACTTCTGGAATTGATGAAAGTCAAACACTTTATGAGTTAGTAAGAGAACGTTTAATTAATCGTTTTCCTTTAATTTCTGTAGGTTGGTTAAACCACGATACTCCACTCATTGAATGGACTCAACCAGATGCTACAACTGCAGCAAAAAATCTCATAGAATTAGGTGCAACATCTATTATATTTATGCCTATTGGTTTTGCCACAGAAAACCATGAAACATTATTAGATGTGGAGCATATTATTGAAGGTTTACGTCGGAAACATCCAGAAGTAACTTATCGTCAAATGCCATGTGTAAATGACCGCCCAGAATTTTTGCAGATGGCTGCCGAGTGGGCTAACCTTTATATTGAAGAATTATTGAGCGAAAATGCTTTAGCCGTTAATCCTTCTTTAGCAGTAGCACAGGCAAAATCAACTCATAGCCATAGTCACAATGGTGAACATGGACATTCTCACGACCATCACCACCATCACGACCACCACCATCATCATTAAAAAATTTGGTGGTAGTAAAATAGTAATGCTAAACAGAGTGTGGGAAATGTGAGGAAAAATTAAAAAATATATCTTCAGCATTACTATGTAGGACAACCGAAAAATTTTCGGTAAATAAATAATGGAGAGGGGGGTTATATGGAACCCCCTAAAATCATTTCTCAAAAACTTTATCTATTTCAGAGTAGGGGAGTAGGGGGTAGGGACGTTGCATAACAAAAATGCGTTTCATGTCGCGCAGCGAAACGTCCGTACAAAACAAGAAATAATTCATACTAAAATTTCTCAAACTAACAAAAAAGTAATTACATAATGTTTAATTACTTAATCACTGAAGTTTGATCCAAGTATAGCCTTACTTTTGAGAATTGGTATAAAAAGTTATTCATAGGGGAAACCTCCAAAACTAAACTTTCGCGCAACCCAACCTACAAAGTGCAAATTTTTTATAAATTACTAATTTTTTTGGCATTGTTAAAATAAGGTATGAAATTATTGAATGAGTAAAATTGATACTAAGGAAAAAAGCTGTTTTAACTATTGACTACTGACTATTGAAAATTATCCAATCATTCAGCAACGCCATTTTTTTTAGCTAGTTGAGGGAGATTTTTAAGTATATATTGTAGGAATTTTTTACCAAATATTTTTCAACTGATAATTAGTAATATGATGTGTTATTGAAATAAGAATTATGATTTTGGTTTACAAAAAAATAAGGGTATGCGCCTCCCCTTTTAAGAAAATGAAAAAAATATTTGGTTAATTATTTCAAGCCTCTGGATTTCCTAGGGAATACTTCGCAAACAGCCAAAGGTACTGTTAACGGAGTTACCGAATAATTAATAATTAATAGTTAATAATTAAGGTTTAAAGCCGACCCTTTCAAGGGGATAAATAAAAAAAAATTCCTTTTGGCCAATCCCCTTCTTTCAAGAAGGGGTAATTATTAATTATTAATTGTTCATTATTAATTGCTGGAGACCCAGGAGGCTAACTGATAACTGATAACTGATAACTGATTATAGGAGCTACATATAATGACAGATTTAATCATAAATCAGGCTCAAAAATTTGGATTTTTTTGTAAACATGATTTACTTGGTTATTGGCAAATTATATCCCACCCGATCAAACCGGAATGGAAACTACATCAACAAGAAGAAAACTGGTTACTTTTAATATCTAACGAACCTCATTTGATTTTATTGCCAGAAGAAGTTATGGCTTTTTTAAAGTGGCGTTGGTTAACTCAGAAACAAAATTCATAATCTCAAACTTATTGATAATTTAACATTACTAATACCAATGTTTTCATCTATTCCCAACCGTCAATCTAACAATATAAACCCAACAACTAATACTTCACTTCAACCATCAATAGATCGGTTTTTAATATGTGGTTTAGGTAGTTTAGGACAACATTGTGTAACAACATTAAAACAGTTTGGTGTAATTGTTAATGCCATCGACGTTATACAACCTAAATATTCGCAAGTTTCAGATTTATTTTCACAGTTAAATAAATTCATTATTGGGGATGCAAGAGAGCCTAATATATTAACACAAGCTGAAGTTCAACAATGTCGATCCATACTTATTGTCACAAGTGATGAAAAGGTAAATTTAGCTATTGCTCTAGCAGGAAGATTACTTAATTCTCAAATTCGTCTTGTAGTCAGGTCTGCCAAAGAAAATCTCAATCAACTATTAGGTGAACAACTAGGAAATTATGTAGCATTTGAATCAACACAACTACCTGCACCAGCTTTTGCCGTTGCAGCTTTAGAAGAAGAAATGGTTGGTTTTTTTTACCTAGAAAAACAGCAAATAACGATAATAAAACGCCAAATTAATTTAGCTGAAAACTGGTGTAACCGTCCTATTTATCAACTCAATAATCGTCATCGTAAAGTCATCAGTTATGCTAATAATGAAACCGAATTATCATCGGATTTTTATGAATGGGATACAGAGGAAATAATTCAAACCAACGACAAAATAATTTATCTTGAACAGCCGATTTTTTTAGCTAGAAAGCATTCAGATAATTTGCAGATAAAGCAGTTTATTTTCTGGGAAAGATTACGATCATTTTTGCAATTAAATCCTCGTAAAATCAAGAATTTAATTATTAAATACTGGAATTGGATTCAGGAAAATCCGATTCGGAATCTAGTTTTTTCTAGTGGTTTGACTTTATTAACCTTATTAGTCAGTGACACATTACTATTATGGTATTACTATCCAGAAGCAACCTTAAGAGAAGCTTTTTATGGAACAGCAGTTTTACTACTGGGTGGATTTGGAGATATTTTTGGTGGCATTAAACTAGAGGAAGATTTTCCTTGGTGGCTGCAATTTTTGAGTTTAATCACAACATTAGTAGGAATTATTTCTGTAGCTCTGCTAAATGGTTTAATTACAGAAAGATTATTAAGTACAAAATTTAAGTTTACCAGAAGAAATCCTATCCCTACCCAAAACCATGTTGTAATTGTTGGTTTAGGAAGAGTTGGTCAACAAGTCGCCACTTTATTACAAAGATTTAAACAGAAGTTAGTTGCAATTAGTAGTACAGTAACTGAATCAGATATTACACCAAAAATTCCTCTAGTTACTGGCAATATTATTAAATCTCTAGAAAAAGTAAATTTAGCCACCGCCAAAGGAATTATTGCCGTTACAAATGATGAAATGTTAAACCTAGAAGTAGCATTAATCGGTTATTCTCTTAATCCAAATATTCGTTTAGTAATTCGCACCTCTGAACAACGTTTTAGTAATAATTTAGCCAAACTTTTACCCTATTCTGCTTTTATTTGTACTTCCGCTGTTGTCGCAGAAGCTTTTGCCGGAGCAGCATTTGGAGAAAATATATTAAGCTTGTTTAAAATAGACCATCAAACAGTATTAGTAACTGAATATAATATTGAAACAGGAGACACTTTAAATGGATTAATATTAGCAGAAATAGCTTATGGTTATAGAGTAGTACCAATCTTATATCAGAAACCACCAAATGAATCAAAATTAATGCCCTCAGATGATATTAGACTTGCAGTAGGCGATCGCCTAATTGTACTGGCAACAATTAATGGTTTAAAAAGAATTGAAAATGGTGAAATAAAAGAACCTACCTGGCAAGTTATGATTGAATCTGCAACATCAGAATACGCCATATTTCAAGGAGCAAATGAAATAGTTGGTATTGCTGGATGCAGTATGCTTACCGCTAGAGAATTAATGAATAATTTACCAGGAATATTACCAAAACCACTTTATAAACATCAAGCTCAAAGATTAGTCAGAACTTTGAAAAAAGCCTTGGTTAAAGCAAGATTAATAATGTAGTTAGGAGTCAGGAGTCAGGAGTCAGGAGAAGTGGGAATTATAGAGGAGGCAGGAGGAAGAATAGTGGACAATAATATTGTATGATATGGATAAGTCCAGTAGGGTGCGTTAGACGGCTACAATTTAAGCTATGACAAGGTTTTAACAATCCGTCGTAACGCACCATTGAGTAGTTTGTAGGAGCTAAAATGGTGCGTTACGGCGCAATGTCATACTTGAGAGTTCAACGGTATTTGCAGTAAGCGCCTAACGCACCCTACTGTCGTGTCAAGCTTTAAATGGTGTATTAGATTTTTAAGTAAAAGCTTTGAAAAATCAGCATCCTACCATTTTTCTAAAGTAACATCTAAGGCTTGACACGGCACTACTGCCTGCTTTTTTCCTAAATTAAATTATGAATTATAAATTATCAATTATAAATTACTCATCATGTCTACCGATAACCGTAAACAAGTCCGCAAAGTCTTAATCATCACTTTAATACTCAATTTATTAGTGATGCTAATCAAAGCAACAATAGCATTTTCCACAGGTTCCCTGAGCTTACTTGCAGATGCTTTACATAGTGTTACTGACAGTGCTAATAACATTTTAGGGTTACTCACAAATCATCTTGCTTCACCCGAACCAGATCGCGAACATCCCTACGGACACCAAAAATTTGATGCTATTGGTGCTTTAGGTATTGCTGCATTTTTAGGTATCGCTTGTTTTGAAATTTTGAGTGGTGCAATAGAAAGAATAGTCGGAGGTACTCAAGAAGTTAATATTTCCCCACTTGCACTGTGGATATTATTAATTGTGCTAGGAATTAATATTTTTGTGGCATTTTATGAACGTCGGGTAGGACAAAAAATAGGTAGTAGCATTTTGATCGCTGACTCCCATCATACAATGAGTGATATTTGGGTGACAGTAATTGTAATTGCAGGATTAATTGGTGTTTGGCAAGGAAATAAATTTAACTTACCTATTTTCCTTTGGTTAGATGTAGTTTTAGCTTTCCCAGTTGCTTTGTTAGTATTTCGTAGCGCTTGGGAAGTTTTGAAAGAAAATTTACCTTGGTTAGTAGACTATATGGCAGTCGCACCAGAAGCTATTCATGCGATCGCTATGGAAGTACCAGGAGTAGTTAACTGTCACGATATTGCCTCTCGTGGAGTTATTGGGCGTCAAGTATTTATTGAAATGCACCTCATTGTTAACAGTGATGATGTGGAAACTGCTCATCAAATTACTGAAGAGGTAGAAGCACGTCTACAAAAAAGGTTTAATCCTGCTAGAATTATGATTCACGTTGAACCTCCTGCTTATAAATCAGAACATATTTCTTATGAATAGGGAGTAGGGAATAGGGAGTAGGGAGTAGGGGAGCAGGGGAGTGGGGGAGTGGGTAGAGACTTGCTCTGTACAGAAGAGTTAATGCGCTTCTAGCGTGCTTGCTTGAAATCCCTATATCTTTTCATTCTATTTTAATAGTAATTATTCTATATCATATAGAAAAATATTAGTCAATTAGTTAGACAAAATGTAAAGTAATAAAATTATTGGTTGTTGAAAAAGTGAAGTTTTCCACATTCTTGATTGTTGAAAAAGCAAAGTTTTCCACAGTTAAAATATAGTTTTCCACAGATTTTTCCACAAAGATTAAGGTTAAGTTAAAAAGGTGTTCAAACTAGGTTTATCTATACAAATAGTTTACAGTAGTTGTCAGGTTAATGAACTAGGTTAAAAATAATGATAACCCCACATTAGACATCTTCGTAAAAGTAATCTCAAACCCTTGAAATAGCTAGGTAAAAACTTAGTTTCCTGAGAGATCTATTGATAAGTGATTATTCGTCATTGCGAGTGGAACGGAGTGGAGCGTTTGCGGAGCATTCCCGAAGGGAAAGCAATCTCAAAGTAATATGAATTATGCAGTATAAGGTATTTTCGTCATTGCGACCGACAGGGAAGCAATCTCAAGTCCTAGTTTTTCGTATCTCATGGGTAAGTTCTGAGTAAGAGATTGCTTTCCTACGGAATGCTGCGCAAACATTCCGCTGACGCTCCATTTGCTATCGCAAAGCTTCGCTAACGCAATGACAATTTCCACTTTAGTGTTCGCTACACCATCACAAAGTGCAAAGCCAAGAATTCAAGAATTAGGGTTTTTACGGACATTACCACAAATCCATCCATGATTGTATGAATATTCAGTAAAGATTGAGGAACATTTCACTGGTTTTCTGAATATTTGTTAAGTTGCCGAAACCCTGTTGACACTAGGGGGGGGTGGATTATGATTTTTTTGGTTGTTGGTGGTATGTATGGAGACACGTTACCCTTGGTAATGCTTGTCTACCAATCGCTACCGTATTCATTTAATTACTAAATGTCTAGAGCAGAAGCAGAAAGTTCAAAAAAGTATAACATCCTATTCATCCTGACCGATCAGGAGCAATATTTTGATCCCAAAACCTTTAATGGTACTGGTTACCAATTGCCTGGGAGAGAGCGGCTTCGGAGTGAAGGAATTTCCTTTACAAATCACCAGATCGCGACTTCAGTCTGCACTCCTTCCCGATCTGTTATTTACACTGGGCTGCATATGCAGAACAATGGTGTATTTGATAACTTGGGTTTCTCCTGGTCAGTCGAGCTGTCATCAGATATACCGACAGTGGGCACCCACTTGCAGAAAATGGCTAGTTATCATGCAGCATATCTAGGCAAGTGCCATTTTATCGATGCACTAGAAGAAATTGAGGTATTGGATGCACCGGACGTTAACCTTGATGAACTCAATAAAATCATGCAAGAGTATGGTTTTGAAGATTATGTCGGTGTTGGGGATATCATTGGCAATACTATGGGTGGATATCGGAGCGATGAGTTCACAACCTCCACCGTGATACGCTGGTTGCGGGCGGAGGCACCTCTACTCCAGCAAGATGAGAAACCCTGGTTCCTTGCCGTTAACCTCGTCAATCCCCATGATGTGATGTACTATAACACCGATGAAGTTGGTAGCGAGCCGGTGCAGGATACCAATCATTTGATGAAAATTAATCGGGAACCTCCCCACGCATTGTATCAGCAGCAGTGGGACAAAGTGCCTTTACCTGAGACTTGGGATGAGATACCGGAGGCTTGGGAGGAGAGACCCGAGAACTGGGAAGAGACTTGGAATGAGGAATGGTTTGAAGGTCGGCCGAAAGCCCACTGGGAATACCAATGGGCGCGTCGTAGCCTGGTGGGGCAGTTTCCCCCCAACGAGCCAGAACGCTGGAAGCGCCTGCGAAACTACTATCTGAATTGTATTGCGGATTGCGATCGTCATGTAGACAGAATTCTGCAAGAGCTAGATGACCTCGGCCTTGCCGAAAATACCATTGTCATCATGACATCGGATCATGGTGAACTGGCGGGTGCCCATTCCATGCATGGAAAAGGAGCAACGGCATATAAGGAGCAAGTTAATGTGCCTCTGTACATCCGCCATCCGGCTTACACCAGTAAAGTTAAGAAACCGAGAGAGTGTCAGGCTCTGACCTCCCACCTGGATATCACGCCGACAATTCTCAGCTTGGCAGGAGTCACTGAAGCTCAATTGCAGGAGCAAGCACCAAACTTGAAAGGGCGCGATATCAGTAAACTTTTGGAATCACCTGAGACAGCACCGAGCAACGCGCTGCGAGATACTGCTCTGTACAACTACAATATGTGGCTTTACATAGATGCTTCATACACGGCTCAGGTGTATGAAGCACTTATGGGGGACCCAGAGAATCCTCAGAATCCTCAAGAGCTAGGATTGAAACCAGACCTGAGAAAGCGTGGTGCTATTCGGAGCGTAACTGATGGCCGATATCGTTACAGTCGTTACTTCTCACCCCTGCAGCACAACACTCCAGAGACAATTGAGCAAATATTTGAATACAACGATGTCGAGTTGTTCGATCTGGAGTCCGATCCAAATGAGACTTGTAACCTGGCAACTACTGAACGACGAGAAGCAAACGAGAAACTGATTCTGGAAATGAATCAGAAGTTGAATGACATTATTGCAGAAGAAGTAGGAGAGGACAATGGTGATTTCCTTCCGGATGAAAACAAAATTGGTTGGGAAGTCAAGTACTTCAATCTCTGATAAACTTGAACTTTAGTAGTTGTAGGTTGGGTTGAGGTACGTTTGCGGAGCATTTCCCACGGAAAAACCCAACATTCTCCAATTAGATTGGTTTATTCGAGCGAGATAGCTTGAAAGCAAAAGTTAACCTTGGTTGTGTTGGGTTGCGAGATACGCTTAACCCAACCTACAGTAAACTACTATTAGCTTATTCCATATCATATAAAAAAATATTAGTCAATTAGTTAGACAAAATGTAAAGTAACAAAATTATTGATTGTTGAAAAAGTTAAGTTTTCCACATTATTCATTGTTGAAAAAGCAAAGTTTTCCACAGTTAAAATATAGTTTTCCAAAGATTTTTCCACAAAGATTAAGGTTAAGTTAAAAAGGTGTTATCAAGAGGTTTATCTATACAAATTTATTTTAAGTTGAAATCGGTAAAAAAAAGTGAAACAAGTCTGGTTAATGGCTGAAGATACCATAAATAATGTAATCTTTGAGCGCCGATCGCAATACATAAAGCCCGACTTTTATCTATGGGGATCTACGGGGGCGATCGCTACCTCATGACAAACCGCAAAGCCAAAAATTAGGAAATTTACATAAAATACCACAAATACATCCGTAGTTTTATGAAGATTCAGTAAAGATTTAGGAACAATTCACTGGTTTTATGAAGAGTTGATGAAGTAGGCGAAATCTTGTTGAAACTAGGGGGGTGGAATATAATTGATTGTGTTGGTAGTTGAGAAATCAGCGGCACCGGCAACGCGACTGTTTCGTTCGCGGCCTTTATAAAACGTATAATGGCCTATTGGCCTATTATTCTTATTTTAACTTCCCCGGCGGGAAGTCCCGCGCTCTCCCGCAGGGGAGCGTCGGGAGTATGTCAATATTAATACCGACCCATTGCAAAAATGAAAATGTCAATCAGCCGCAAAATTGCTCTAACAACCCTAGCGAGCATTTCTCTAGCCATCTCAGCACAACCTGCCCAGGCGTTACGGAGATCAGCTCAGACTTCATTCAACCTGTTTGTGGGAGACGAATTGTCTGGTATATCTTATGATCCCCAGGTCTCGAACGATGAACTCTACGGGGAACTTGGGTCTAACGGGGGACCTGGGTCTAACGGGGGACCTGGGTCTAACGGGGGACCTGGGTCTAACGGGGGACCTGGGTCTAACGGGGGACCTGGGTCTAACGGGGGACCTGGGTCTAACGGGGGACCTGGGTTTTACATCCTTCTACCTGAGAGTGATGTGAATGGTGCGATTTCCTGGAATGACGGTGGAGGCTACCCCATCCTTAACGAATCAGGCGAAGGAGGCGGTGGAATGGAGAGCACCCCCGAACCCAGCCTAATATTAGGTTTTGTCACACTTGGTGGTGTTTTGCTAGGCAGCAAAAGAAAGACTAAAGCCTAAAAAATGATTGAAACGATGATCTGGCAACTTGTAGCGATGGCACACCCAATGCCTACCCTAAAGCCTATCAGCAAGCCAAAAAACGACTAACTCGTTATCAACGCCGTGTCAGCAAAAAGAAGCTTGGCTCTAAAAACAGAGCCAAAGCCGTAAAAAGACTTGCTATACTTCACAAAAAAGCGGATGCGACCCCGCGACGACGTTAGCGAAGCTCCTCTGCAAGAGGCAAGTCGCAAGCGGTCAGACCCCGCGACGACGCCAGTCGCAAGGGAATGCTGACCAAGAGAGGGAACGCGCACCAAGCAGTAGCAGATATCAGAGCAGATGCACTACATAAACTAACAACATGGGCGAGCTTTGAACCACAGCACCATAGTGATAGAAGTATGACAATGTAAGTGGTATGCTCAAAAAGCGGTCGAGGGATGGCGAGGTCTCCTCGCCATATCCAATCGACCAAGAGATCATAAACTAGCAAGCGCGATAGCAGACTGTGGGTTTTATGAATTTAAGCGTCAACTTACATACAAATGTGAATGGTATAGTAGTTAATTAGTCATAGCTCCTAGATTTTATCCAAGTTCTCAAATATGTTCTCCCTATCGGGCATCAACAGAAAATGCCGTTGAGCGAGAGAAGTTATAATTGTGCTAACTGTGGATTTCAATCTGACAGAGACTTTAATGCGGCTGTCAACGAGCGAAAATTATGTTTGGGAGTAGGTGGAGTTCTCACCGATTTTAAGCCTGTGGAGAAGATAAGTTACAGACAATAGTCAGTGGTCTTCAGTGAAACAGGAAGCTAGCTCCAAAGCTCATGCAATCACTCATGGGTAAGTTTGGGTAAGTTAGTAGAACGGAAAATTCTCTTCTCTTATCAGTTATCAGTTGTAGGTTGGGGTGTTCGCGTTAGCGTTGCGCAGCATGGTACGTTTGCGGAGCATTTCCAACGGAAAAACCCAACACCATCAAATCGTTAAGGTTTATTTGAACGAGGTAGGTTGAAAGCCAAAAACCCTGGTTGTGTTGGGTTGCGAGATACGCTTAACCCAACCTACCGTACACAGAAGTTTCATCAGTTCAATATTACTTCTAACTTCTGACTTCTGACTTCTTACTTCCAATCACTCCCACTCGATAGTTCCAGGTGGCTTAGAAGTAATATCATACACCACCCGGTTAACACCCTTAACCTCATTGACAATACGGTTAGAAATACTTTCCAACAAATCATAAGGCGCACGAGACCAGTCGGCAGTCATCCCATCCTCACTAGAAACAAACCGCAAAACAATAGGGTAAGCATAAGTACGTTGGTCTCCCATTACCCCCACACTGCGAATAGGCAACAACACTGCAAACGCTTGCCAAAAATCGTGATACATACCTTGCTGTTTAATTTCATCCCGCACAACAAAATCAGCATCCCGTAATATTTTCAACCGTTCGTCTGTGACTTCCCCTAAAATCCGAATTGCTAATCCCGGACCAGGAAAAGGATGTCGTCGCACAATTTCTTCTGGTAAACCAATGGAACGCGCAACTTTTCTGACTTCATCCTTAAAAAGTTTACGCAGAGGTTCGACTAACTTAAATCTCAAATCTTTTGGCAAACCGCCAACATTATGATGACTCTTAATTTTTACTGCCACTCGCTCCCCAGTCTTGGGGTCAACATTAGTGTTAGCAGATTCAATCACGTCTGGATAAAGAGTACCTTGAGCAAGGTAATCAAAAGGTCCTAAACGTTTTGACTCTTCTTCAAATACTTGGATAAATTCATGTCCGATTAATTTGCGTTTTTGTTCTGGGTCGGTGACTCCTTTGAGTTTATCTAAAAAGCGCTCGCGAGCATTTACATATTCAACTGATATATGAAAAGAGTCGCGAAATATTTGTACCAAATTCTCCGGTTCATACTTGCGCATAAACCCTTGATCGATAAACATACAAGTTAATTTATCCCCGATCGCCTCATGGAGCAAAAACGCCAAGGTTGAAGAATCAACTCCTCCAGACAGAGCTAATAATACTCGTTTATCCCCTACTTTTGCTCTAATTTCTCGAATCGCTTCTTCTACAAAAGCTTCTGTCGTCCAAGTTGCTTCACACTTGCAAATATGGTAGACAAAATTTCTAATCAAAGCTTGACCACCAATAGAGTGAACTACCTCTGGGTGAAACTGAGTACCATAGAGCTTTTTCTCATGGTCAGCGATCGCTGCACAGGGAGTATTATCCGTATGAGCTAATACTTCAAAACCAGAAGGCATTTTTGTCACAGAATCTCCATGACTCATCCACATAGTTGTGCCTTCTTCTACATTCGTCAGCAAATCTGTAGGATCGTCTATTGATAGAGATGCTTTACCATATTCAGCTAACTGAGCGCGTTTGACTTCTCCGCCAAGTTGTTGTACCATTAACTGCATACCGTAGCACACGCCCAAAATGGGTATTCCCAAATTCCAAATTTCAGGATCGCAATGAGGCGCCCCTTCATCGTAAACAGAATTAGGTCCCCCAGAAAAAATTATTCCCTTGGGATTTAGAGCGGCTAGTTTTGCAGCAGTTGTACGGTAGGAAATAACCTCCGAATATACTTGAGTTTCCCGAATTCGGCGGGCAATAAGTTCAGAATATTGAGAACCAAAGTCCAGAATCACAATCATTTGACGGTTAAACTGAGTTAGAGAATCTGAACTTTTTTGTGTTTGTGTTGTTAGAGTCACGGTTAATATGCTATTAGACTAGAGTAATTTAGAATTTAGAATTTAGAATTTAGAATAATGCAGAATTAATTTTTATATAACTTTATTTTTTGGGAATTTCTAAAATTTATCTTTTTATGAATTCAAAGTTAAGAATTGAAAACTTTAGGTATTGATTAATTCATTAGTTTGATAATCCTGCATTGTAAATTTCAATTTGATTCATTAATTTAATAATTCTGCATTCTACATTCTGCATTCTAAATTCAAAAGGGTATTCTTAATAGATTAACAAATTTTGGCAAAAATTGTATCAGCAACTTCAGTTTTGAGGAAAATTTGGCGATCGCGGTCAAACAGCATCGAACCTACTTGGACCTGCTTTTGGCTATGATTAAAAATGTAAGCTTGGCAACGTTGGTCAATTTTCGAGGCGATCGCCCCATACACTCTACCCACCCAATCATTCTGATTATCTGTATCTAAGTTCCGCAGCAGTTTCAAAGCATCCTCGGCAGTATTACAAGCAAAAATTTCTTGTAGCACAGAAGTGGGCAAACCTATATTTGCACAATGAGCTGTTATAATTTCTAATCGTCCGTCAGCTAGATAGTGGTGAGTGTGAAAAATTCCTCCAGCCAATTTAATTAATTTGCCATGATAACCTAATAATAAAATAGACTCTACTCCAGCAATAGCAGCAGCAACCAACATTGGGCCTAACCAGTTCGCTGTTTTGACAGTCTGTTGTGATGGTATTCCCATTTTCCTGGCTATATCTAAACCATTTTCCCCTACACAAAACACCAAACTTTTAAACTGCAATGCCTTTTGTTGTAGTTCTTCTTGGTAAGCTTCAAGTTGCCCAGGCAAACTCAAAGGTTGAGAAATTCCTGTAGTACCTAACAGAGAAAGACCTTCAACTATACCAAAAGCAGAATTAGAAGTTCGAGTTGCTAATTGACGACCTTCTGGTAAAATAATAGTGACTTTGATTTGTTCATTTGGGTTGAGCAAGGGTTGAAGATTTTCTTGCAGCAGTCGTCGCGCGTAACTATATATAGCTCCTTCCCCAGAATCAATATTCTGTCCAATTCCTGCTCCACCTATAATTACAATTTGTTCTGAAATGTCAGTTTGGGAAACTGTGGCCAACTCTACCATAGCCCAAACAGGAGTATTGTGAGTTAGGTCGAGATTATTACCGGGGTCGGAACGAGTAATAGCTAAGGCAGTATTATTTTTTAGTAAAGCTACCTGTTCGATAGGAATATGGACAATTTCTGCTGGTTCTAGTAAATTAATTGATACGGTAGACAAAGACGAGATATTTTGACGTACCCAACGGAGAGCAGCAACAGCAGCAGCACAAGCAAATACAGGTAGAGTATATCCAGAGCGAGGATTCAATTCAAAATTCAAAAGTCAAAAGTCAAAAGTAAGAATTAATCTATTATAATCAGTTCCAAAGTCAAAAGTCAAAAGCCATGTCAATTCAAAAGTCAAAATTCAAAATTCAAAAGTAAGAATGTATCAATTCAAAATTCAAAAGTAAGAAATTTTAAGTTTAAAGTAATAAGTTAATTATTCAGCTTTTTTTTTGCTAGTAACTATGGATTGAGCTAGAATTTTAATGAGTTGTTCACATTCATCTAAAAGCTTGGCTATTCTTTCAGATTCTATCATGTTAGTTTCGATTAGTAATCTTAACCAATATCGAGTTTCCCTTGCTTCTGCTTCTTTGAGAGATATTTCTTGCTTACTAATAAAATCTTTAATATTCTGAGCTGATTGTGATTCTGCTAGATTAGCTCCAATTGATGTTCCAGACCTAAATAATTGATTAGCTAGTAATCTAGATGTTCCTGGTTGCTGGTCTAAAAGATTACAAAGTTTGGTAATTCTAACTGCAAATTCAAAAGTTCTCTCAGTAATAGATATATGATTTTTCATTTATTTGACTTTTAACTTGATAATTTGAACTTTTAGCTTAAATAATTCTTACTGTTGACTTTTGAATTGAAATGCTGTTTAACTTTTAACTTGAAAATTCTTACTTTTGAATTTTGACTTTTGAATTTTGACTTGACATGGCTTTTGAATTTTGAATTTTGAATTTTGAATTCCGTGAAACGGTATGAGAGTAAAAACAAAGCCTTTTTTACAAAGAGAGGCTACTGAATGTGGCGCTGCATCTTTGGGTATTATTCTGAAATATTATGGACGTGAAGTTCCCCTAATGGAATTACGCGGTAAATGTGGTGT
>JASJEE010000117.1 GCA_030064835.1 Microcoleaceae cyanobacterium MO_207.B10
ACCGAATAATTAATAATTAATAGTTAATAATTAATAATTAACAGTTGGTAGTCAATAATTAATTATTCATTCAACAATTAAGGTTTAAAGCCTGCCTTTGTAATTAATAATTAATAATGAATATATTCCGAGGGCGAGTGCTAGGTAAATAGTTTATATATTGCTCCTCAGCACCGTGATAGTCATTAATTATTAATTGTTAATTATTGAGAAGCGGTAATTATTAATTATTAATTGTTCCGCAGTGTTTTTTCCTGAAGCACCCCAAAGAGAAAAGTCAAAAGTCAAAATTAAAATAAATTTTGATACCTCTCAAATTTAATCACAGCAAGAATTTGGTGTTAGTGCATAGTAATGTCAGAGAGAGTGTGGGGAGTGGGGGAAGTGTGGGTAGTGGGGGAAGGTGAGCAGAAATTAAAAAATATATATCTTCACCATTACAATGCAGGACTACCAAGAATTTAACTCCTACCTCCTCCCTCCTGCTTTCTGACTTATGTCTCCTGATTAATATCTCTTGTCTTCTCTATCCTATCTACATACCCCAAATAAATTTCTCATTAAAATACCCTAGAGCAGCTTTTAAGGCATTTATGTTATAATTTATGAGAAAAATTTCATTTTTTGACGAAAGTTGTTATTAAAGCCATTATTAGGAGAGATATTGCTATGGCCAGCAACAATTACGGCGCTGAACAAATACAAGTTCTGGAAGGTCTCGAAGCAGTAAGGAAGCGACCGGGAATGTACATTGGTTCCACGGGGCCTCGTGGACTACATCATCTAATCTATGAAGTTGTTGATAACTCCATTGATGAGGCGCTAGCTGGTTATTGCACCCACATTGAGGTTGACCTAAATGAAGATGGGTCTGTCAGAGTCACAGATGATGGCCGGGGTATTCCGGTAGATACTCATTCTAAAACAGGTAAGTCTGCTTTGGAAACGGTTATGACTGTTCTCCACGCTGGAGGTAAGTTTGGTGGAGGCGGATATAAAGTTTCTGGGGGATTACACGGTGTGGGGGTTTCGGTAGTCAATGCTTTGTCAGAGTGGGTAGAGGTAACAGTCTGGCGGGATAAAAAGACACACATCCAACGTTATGAGCGTGGCAAACCTACTGGGGACTTAAAATCCAAAACTAATAAAGAAAAACGGACAGGTACATCAGTACAATTTCTGCCAGATGAGGAAATTTTTACTACAGGTATTGAATTTGACTACAATACCATAGTTGGTCGTTTGCGAGAGCTTGCATATTTGAATGCAGGTGTCAAGATTACAATTACAGATTACCGTCTGGAGTTACTCAAAAGTGATGAACCGCGAGTAGAATCTTATTGTTATGAGGGTGGTATCAAGGAATATGTCACCTACATGAACCGGGAAAAACAAGCTTTGCATGAAGAGGTGATTTTTGTGCAGGGGGAAAAGAATGATGTACAAGTGGAAGTAGCTTTGCAATGGTGTGTGGATGCTTTTAGTGATAATGTTCTCGGTTTTGCTAACAATATTCGGACTGTTGATGGTGGTACTCATTTGGAGGGGTTAAAAACTGTTTTAACCAGAACAATGAATGGTATTGCTCGGAAGCGAAATAAACTTAAAGAAAGTGATTCAAATTTGGGTGGTGAAAATGTCCGGGAAGGATTAACGGCAGTTATTTCTGTTAAGGTTCCAGAACCAGAATTTGAAGGTCAAACTAAGACTAAATTAGGTAATACTGAAGTTAGGGGTATTGTTGACTCTTTGGTGGGAGAAGTTTTAACTGAATATTTAGACTTTAATCCTCAAATTGCTGATGCAGTTTTAGAGAAAGCTATTCAAGCTTTTAAAGCAGCAGAAGCAGCTCGTCGAGCAAGGGATTTAGTAAGGAGAAAATCAGTTTTAGAATCTTCTCCATTACCAGGAAAACTAGCCGATTGCAGTACGAAAAACCCGGAAGAATCGGAGTTATACCTAGTCGAGGGCGACAGCGCCGGCGGATGTTGGCTCAAAAATCAACAAATTGCTTTGGCTGATGGACGTAATCTGAGCTTTGGAGAAATAGTAGCTGAACAAGCTGAGGGTAAAGAACATTTTTGCTACACAATTAATGAGAAGGGATATGTGGCAATTGAGCGGGTAATTAATGCCAGAATAACGAAGAAAAATGCCAGAGTTATTAAAATAATTTTGGATAATAATGAAACCTTAATTTGTACTCCAGATCATCCTTTTATGCTCAGAGATGGTAGTTATAAACCAGCAGCTTTATTAACACCTTATGATGCTTTGATCCCTCTGAATCGAAAGTTATCTCAAAAGACAAAAACTGGTCAAGGATTAGATGGTTATGAAATGGTTTGGAATCCTCAAAAAGATAGTTGGATATATACTCATTTGTTGGCAGATTTTTATAACTTAGAAGCAGGGGTATATAAGTCAGCAGATGGCGACCATCGTCATCATGTTGATTTTAATAAACTCAATAATAATCCTACCAATATTCAGCGACTTCCCGCTAAGGAACACTGGGCATTACACAGGGCACATCTTGAATTCACTTTGCATCGTCCTGATGTTATAGAAAAAAGTCGTCAAGCTCATCAAACTGATGAATATCGGGCGAAAATGAAGGAACGAATGCAGGAACCTGAGACACGATATATTTTATCGGAACAAGCTAAAGCACAGTGGGAAGTTGATGATTATAAAGCTTTTATGGCTCAGAAATGGCGCGAGTTTTATGATAGTAATGAAGAGTATCGTGAAGAAAATCGCGAACAGTTAATGAAAGCACAACAGGAATATTGGAGTCACGCTGAGAACTGTGAAGCTCAAGCAGAACGGGTGCGGGATTATTTTGCGAATAACCCAGAAGCACGGGAGGCAGCTTCTGAAGTAGCGAAAGAGCAATGGCAAGATGAAGATTTGTTGGAGTGGCGACGGCAAAAAACTAAGGAACAGTGGACTCCTGAGTTTCGTGCTAAACGTCGGGAAGCGCTGAATAAAACTTACTATCGCAAGACTCTTGAAGCTTTGCACAAGGTTTACCAGAGTTCTGGTTTCATAGACTTGGAATTGTATGATATTTATCGTCGTCGTGAGAAGGATAAGTCGATGTTGAAGTTTGAGACTTTTTACAACCGATACTTTGAAGGAGACGAATTTTTAGCACGGGATGCTATTCGTAACTATAATCATCGGATTGTTTCTATTGAACCTGTAGAAGAGCGGTTTGATGTTTATGATATCGAAGTTCCCAATACTCATAATTTTGCTTTAGCTAGTGGAGTTTTTGTTCATAATAGTGCTAAACAAGGTCGCGATCGCCGTTTCCAAGCAATATTGCCGTTGCGGGGTAAAATTATCAATATTGAGAAAACAGACGATGCCAAAATCTACAAAAATAATGAGATTCAATCAATGATTACAGCTTTAGGTTTGGGTATCAAAGGGGATGAGTTTGATGCTGCTCAACTGCGCTATCATAAGATAATTATTATGACTGACGCTGATGTTGATGGCGCTCATATTCGCACGTTGTTGTTGACGTTTTTCTACCGATACCAACGAGCGTTGGTAGATCAGGGTTATATCTATATTGCTTGTCCACCATTGTATAAAGTGGAGCGAGGTAGGAATCATTATTATTGTTATAGCGATCGCGAACTTACTCAGTTGGTTCAAAATGAGTTTCCTGGGAATGCCAACTATACTATCCAACGGTTTAAGGGTTTGGGTGAAATGATGCCACAGCAGTTGTGGGATACGACTATGAACCCTGACACTCGGACATTGAAACGGGTTGAGATTGAAGATGCGGCGGAGGCGGATCGGATATTTACTGTGTTGATGGGCGATCGGGTGGCTCCGAGACGTGAGTTTATTGAGACTTACGGACCGAAATTGAAGATTACCGATCTGGATATTTAACGGCGTAGTAGCTCGTTGTGGGTAAGTTTAACTAATCCTAAAGACCTCTCCCCCAACCCCTCTCCTACGAGGAGAGGGAAGAAGATTTCTCCCCCTTCCCTTGCAGGGAAGGGGGTTGGGGGTTAGGTTTTTTAACCCACATTTTAAAGCTAGACGCGCTACTAGGATAAGGTAGGCGATCGCCACTATCTCACTTTTCCCTGGTAAAAAGCTTTTTAAAATCCTATTCTTCTTCATTCTCAACTTTTATTGTGGAAAATTCAGTGGGAGATGTGGCAACTATACGGAGATTTACATCAACTATAATTTGATTTTTATCAACCTTGAAATTAGCTTTTTTAATTAAAATTTTCGCCGATAAATAATCATCTGACTCTGCTTCTAGAGGTATATCGCTTTTATATCCAGCAGTATCTAACCATTCACAAATATTTCTCCAATTATCAACTTTTCCATTACTTGGTTCCACAAGAACTTTGACATATCTGTAGAGAGTATTACAGAGATCGACACCCACACCCTTAGCACTTTTACCTAATATATCCGCAATTTCATCAGGACTATATTCACAAAGTAAACCTCGTAAATGTAACTTTTCCGTAGGTGTAAGATGTTTACCTTTAGCAGAAGCAAGGTCTTTGTAAAGGGTTTCTAAATCCCAATGTAAAGCTGCTTCCGAGAAGGTTTCTTTTTTAGCCATTAGAGAGTGTCCTTATTTGAAAGCTTTGCTAGTTAAATTCTAGCATTATTACTAACTTTGATTAGTTTACAATCAAAAATATGTTGAGTTAGGATTGAAGAAAAGTTAGTTAGTAACGAAAAAATCAAGTTGCTTTCTCTCAAATAATTATTTTGAGATAAGCAGAAGTATCAGGAAATTATTGACATATTAGAGAGTATTCTTTTAGGTTTCAAATTAGGGATTTTTTAGAATAGGGTCTGTGGTAAAAATAGATTGATTCTAGGACTCTTAAAAAAGGAGGAAAATAAGTAGCAAAAATTTTAGTGTTTGATGATTACAAACTTCAAATTCTTCTAAATAAGACAACTATATTTGATTTCTTAAAAGGTGAAGAAAAATGAAAAAAAAACATCTACTAATGGCTGGATTAGGATTAATTAGTTTTGTTGGTATGAGTCTAGGTTCAGTACAAAAAGTTTTTGGTCAAGAGAGGGTTGTTCAAGATAATCAAGGAAGACCTTATCTTGCTGTTAAACAGGGATATGATGTCGGACCACATATTCGTTGTAGTCGTGATGGTGAACATTGTTTTAACCTTGATTTTGTTGGGTGTGACGAAGATGTACAAATGTGTTTTTACCAGCTTTCTTTAATAAATAGAAAAACCATATTTCACGACTCATCTAGCGCAAGATCATGTTGGGGTTCTGGAGATTTAGCTGCTTATAGCAGTCAATTTACTAACTGTAGAATTTACGGTGTTCCTAAAGAAATTGATGAATACAACAAAAGACGAGCTCGCAAGGTACAAAAGATATTTGATGAAACAGTCAGAGATGCATTCAGATATTAATGTAGAGTAGTCGCGTAGTTGTAGCACTTGTAGGTTGGGTTGAGGTACGAAACCCAACACCACTAGCACTTAGTTAGAGCCAAAAAAACTGATAGAAGTAGCCATTTCCAAATAGCAATATGGATGATCAACAACTTAATATTAGACTTTGTTGGGTTTCACTATCGTTCTACCCAACCTACTTTATTTTGTAGAAATCTGTTCCTGCACCCAAACGCGAAAAGTTGTAAGTTGAGTTGAGGTACGAAACCCAACACCACTCGCACTTAGGTAGAGCAAAAAAACTGATAGAAGTAGCTATTTAAAATTATGTTTTTACTACTCCCCTACAGGAGTCAGGAAGGAAGAGAATTGAGAAAGATTTGATATAACTTAATATTTGCTCGCTCTAGAATCAGGTAGATGATCGACACTATAGCACTTTCATATTGGGCAAAAAGCTTTTGACAAAACTATTCTGCTTCATATTCAACTGTTATTGTGGAAAGTTCAGTGGGAGATGTAGCAACTATTGGTACGTAGACATTTTCTCGTCTATATAGTAGCTGAAAGCTCATGTGAGTAGAAAATAATAGAGGAGTTATACCCGTTTCAAAAAATATTCCTACAAAGTTAGTAGTGAATTATTGGTAGTAAAAATCTAAGTATTTTGCCAAATATTTCATATAATTCGCTAAACTACATAGTGTTTTTCAGATGCCATAAATAAACAAATTTTTCAGAATTGGAACAGGGAACAGAAAAGAAAAAAATAAAAATACCATAACCCATAAACGTGAGAATTGGTATATTGACAAATTAATCTCTATTTGGTAATGTTCGGGAAAATATTTACCAAAAAATAAAAGCCTCCAGATATATCTATGGAAAAGCCAAAATATAATTTAGCTGAAAACATAAAGTGTGTATTAGATATTTAAACAGATAAAACACTGTGCTACGTCATTTATTTACAGGGTTTTCCAATTACCTTTTCTATTTTATTTAGGCTTGCCATTTGTATTAAAAAAATTCTCAGAGTTCTTTCCTGATTCAAATCAATTTAAAAATGTTCCAACAGAAACCTTACTTTACTTGGTTAAAAATATTTATTACCATCACCCTAGTTTTAGGGATATGTTTTAGATTTATAAATATTGACCGCAAAGTATACTGGTATGATGAAACTATTACATCCTTAAGAATTGCTGGTTATACCAGGGGGGAATTTGATGATTTAATAAATACTGGCACTATTAGTATTCAAGAATTACGGCAATATCAAAAAATCAACCCGGAAATAAATACAATTGAAAGTATTAACTCCCTAGCCAAAGAGAACCCTGAACATTTACCCATTTATTTTGTATTAGTAAGATGGTGGGCACAAATATTCGGTAACTCTGTAGCAGTAACAAGATATTTTTCAGCTATTACCAGTTTACTAATATTTCCTTGTATTTATTGGCTATGTAGAGAATTATTTGGCAAATCATTAGTAGGATGGATAGCGATCGCTCTGACATCAGTTTCCCCAATAATAGTATTATATGCCCAAGAAGCAAGAGCTTATACTCTCTTTTCAGTCGTCGTTTTACTATCAAGTATTGCCTTACTCCGAGCAATGCGAATTAACACCAAACGTAGCTGGAAAATTTACACAGCAACTCTCATTTTGGCTTTATATACTCATCTTTTTTCTGTATTAGTAGCCCTTGGTCATGGCTTATATGTAATCCTGACGGAAAAACTTAAACTCACTCAGAAATTCAAATCTTATTTAGTATCATCTTTATTTGGGTTTTTAGCATTCTTACCTTGGCTAATTTTGATAATTAATCATTTTGACGGTATCAAATGGATTTCCAAAAATCTCACATTCTTAGATTTGTTAAAAAGATGGTTTATCAATCTGGGTTTTACGTTTATGGATATTCAAATTGGTTCTCCTGAGAGATTATTTGATGTCAAAAAACTGGTTTTTGATAATGACACTCTCTTACAACCAAATACTATTTGGCCTTACCTATTAGGATTGGTTTTAGTATTGGTAATCTACTCTATATATTTTCTGCTAAAAAATGCCCCTGAAAAGACAAGTATTTTCATCTTAATCTTAATGGCTGTAACCCCAATCTGTTTAGTAATACCAGACTTAATATCCGGAGGACAACGTTCTACTATTGCTCGTTATTTAACTCCAGCTTATTTAGGAATCCAATTATCTGTAGCTTATTTGTTAGGAATAAAACTCACTAAATTGAACAATAAAATTGAACATAAATTTTGGCAAATAGTAACTGTGGCTGTGGTTTCTGTAGGGATAATATCTTGTGGAATTAGTTCCCAAGCCGATACTTGGTGGCATAAATATAGTAGTTATTACGATGGCGAAGTAGCCAGAATAATTAATCAAACTAGCCGACCACTTGTAATTAGTAATCATTCTGTGAGATTGGCTACTTTAGGATATATGTTGAGACCAGATGTGAAAATTTTATTCATTGAAGAACCAGAAGTTCCAAAAGTTCCACCTGGTTTTTCTGATGTGTTTGTTTTTCGTCCTCAATGGAGTTTAATTTCCGGATTAGAAACACAAGAAAATTCTGTTCTGGAATTGGCTCACAATCATGGAGAACTTTGGATTTTAGGTAGAAATAAATAAAAAAAATTGCTGAGAAATAGTAATACAGATTTCATAAAATATTGCTACAGTCTGCTTGTTATTAGGAGTCAGGAAGTAATAATTTATAATGTTTATTTTTTCTGAGAGTAAAACTCTTCTATTTTTGATTTATCAGTGTTACTAAAATGTAGATATTAGGCTTACCATTTTGAATCATCAGGTTGAGGATGGCACATTGTATGAATAACTCCAGTGGCTAAGTGTCAAATTTTCGTCGTCGTAATTTTCCTCCAAATATCACTTTAAGCCTAAACATTGTGGTCTTGGATAAAGAGCGTCGGTGCTAACCACTTTCATGCTTCCATTTGTTTAGCCGTTCTTAGAAACCTACAACTATCTATAAAAATCTATGATTTATAGCTCATACCAGATTATAGGCAACAGTTAAAAACCCTGGCACAAATACGGTGGTAGTCTTGTACACAATGATACTATTTGAGAAATTAATGTTAGTAAATAAAGCAATAAAATAGTTGCAAATCTATATAAGGATCAAATGTAGGAAAATGTTGCAGCAGCAGTTTCACATTTTATTAAAAAAAGTGGAAAAAAAATCAGTAAGATTTTGGTTTTGTTTGAGTCTGGGTTTAGCAATAATTTGTGGAATTTTAGGATTAATTCCTGCTTTTAGTAATGAATATGTGGTGCAGGATGATGCTCGCTCCCATGTTTTTTGGATGGTAAGATTTCTCAACCCGGAACTTTTTCCTAATGATATTATTGCTGACTATTTTCAATCTGTCGCCCCCATGGGATATAGTCTCTTTTATCGGTTTTTTTCTGTTATTGGTATATCACCTTTGCTATTAAATAAATTGCTGCCAATAATATTAGGATTAATTACAACTACTTATTGTTTTGGGGTGGCAATGGAAATATTTCCTGTGCCACTAGCTGGGTTTTTAAGTACATTATTTTTAAACCAAAATCTCTGGCTAAAGGATGATTTAATTTCTGCCACACCTAGAGCATTTTTTTATCCTTTATTTTTGGCGTTTTTGTATTATTTCCTCAGACTTTCTTGGTTAGGTATTGGGCTGGCGATCGCTCTTTTGGGATTATTTTATCCTCAAGGTGTTTTAATATGTATTGCTGTCTTGGTCTTAGATTTTCTCTACTCCCGAAACCGCCAAAAATTTATAATTCTAACTATTGGTTTAACTACGGCATTTTTTGTGCTTTTGCCTTATATTGCTACTTCCAAATATGGGGCGATTATTACATTAGCGAAAGCTCAAAAATTACCGGAATTTTGGCCTGGTGGCAGAGCATCTTTTTTTTCTGATAATGGTTTTGATTTTTGGTTAACGGGCGATCGCTCTGGGATTATTCCTCCAGAATGGCTGTCTCAGTCTTTTTTACCTCCTCAAGTTTGGGCAGGATTATTATTAATCATTTTCTTCAGCTTAAATTCTTTTCCCCTAGCCAAAAAAGTCACTCATAAAATCATCCTTTTACCAGAATTATTATTAGCGTCAACTGGAATATTTTTAGTTGCCCACTTATTATTATTTCGGTTACATCATCCTAGTCGTTACAGTCAACATAGTTTAAGAATTATCATGGCTATAGCTGGTGGGATAGCGTTGACATTAATAATTAATTTTGTGTTTAATAAACTTATTTATGGAGTCATAATAGAAGAAAACAGTAAAGAAAAAGGAGATAAAAAAAGATTTTATTCTAACTTTTATCAGAAACTTTGCAATAAGTTGAATCTACTCAACCTTCACCCGAATACAAAAGCATACTTAGGAAAAATCAAAAATGTAACTATATATATAGTGCTAATCATCCTCCTGTTTTATCCAGCTTTAACCAACAACTTTCCCGTTACTAACTATGTCATAGGAAAAGCGCCAAAACTGTATGAATTTTTAGCCAAACAACCGCCAGATATCCGCATTGCTTCCCTAGCATTAGAAGCTAATAATATTCCTACTTTTGCCAAACGTTCAATATTAGTAGGTTCAGAATATGCTTTACCTTATCATCAAAAATATTATGCTGAAATAAAACAGCGAGCTAAAGATTTAATTGAGGCACAATATAATTCTAATTTAGAACAGGTGCGAAATTTTATTGAAACATATAATATTGATTTTTGGTTACTAGATTCTCAGGCATTAACTTTAGAATATGTGCAAAAAAATCACCGAATTGCTCAATTAAATACCATTGCTGCTACTGAGGTTGAGGTGAAGATGAAAAATGGGAATATTCCTGCTTTGTTAAATATGCTAAAAAGTTGTCATGTTTTAGATGTTAACGATTTGTTTTTGCTGGACGCAAAATGTATATTAAACAGAAAAAATTAAGCAATGCGTTGAAGCAGCTTGTAGGAATTTTTATCGTAAATCTCAAGATTTTTCTATATTTAATTGTGTGGGAAGTATGAAAAGTGGGTGAGGAAAGATTAAATATAATTCAACAGTTAATCATTAATTATTAATCTAGCAATATCCCATAGTTATAAAATACATTTACCGAATTATTAATTATTAATAATTAAATAATTCTGGTTGAAAGCCGACCCTTTTAAGGGGAAAAAGCGGTTGTTTGCGGAGCAGTCCGTAGGATGGGATGGCGATGCTTCGGAGCGGCTCTGAAAGAGCGGGTTTCCTTTCCCTCCGGGAAACTTCGTGTTAGCGGAGCTTTGCGGAGCGCAAACGCCATATCCAATCGACCAAGAAAAGAAATAATATTTCCTGATATTCAATTCCGTAACGGTTTTAACCAGAGGTAATTATCAATTATCAATTAATGAAAATCCTCCTAAATCCCCCTGAGAAAGGGTAACTTTTTGTTGGCTCCCCCTTATACCAATTAAAAAAAAGAATGTTATGCTTGAGGAAAATTAAACTATTAACTAATTAATAAAATTTTTCCACTTTATCCCTTTTATAACCAGCCTTTTTCTTGGTTTTTCCTATTATTTAACCACACCCTACACCCCACACCCTACACCCTACACCTAAGACTGATAATATTTGTAGCAAACATTTATCAATTTGGTATTACAAAGCAGAGCAGGGGGGGATATAAAACTGTATCTCATAGATTAAAGAACTGCTATAGATACTTACTAATTCATAATTGTCAAAAAAATTTATATTAGCAGTTTTACTAACAATTTGGCATAGTATATAGTAAAGAAGTAAAAAAATTGACTTTTGACTTAATAATATATGTTGATTTCAAACTTACATCAATTTTTGACTGCCCCAATAGATAAAAAATCTCACCCAAGGATGATATTTTGGTTTAGTCTCAGCATGACTTTTGCTGTAATTTATGCTTTTATGGCAGTTAAAAAAGCTTTTATGAGTAGTCTCAGTGTCCAAGATGATGCCAGACAACATATTTTTTGGATGCAGCGTTTTTTTAATCCAGATTTATTCCCTAATGATTTAATTGCTGATTATTTTCAGTCAGTAGCTCCTGCTGGATATACTTTACTTTATAAGAGTGGAACTAGTCTTGGTATAAACCCATTTATATTCGCTAAAATTATTCCATTTATATTAGCTTTAATCTGCACTTATTATATTTTTAGAATCTGTTTAGAGATGTTACCGGTGCCAATGGCAGGATTTATTGCTGCTTTAGTAATGAACCAGGCTATCTGGATGAAAGACGATGTTGCTTCAGCTACACCCAGAGCATTTGTTTATCCATTTTTTATGGCATTTTTATATTATCTACTTAGGGGTTCGTTGGTAAAAATGGGGATAGCGATCGCTCTAATTGGATTATTTTATCCTCAGTATGTATTTGTCGCTTCAGGGATGCTAATTTTGAGGTTAATAACCTGGAAGAATGGGAGGTTTAAACTATCTTTAGAAAAATCAGATTTGATATTTTCTGGAGTAGGTTTAGGAACAGCATTTTTAGTTTTATTACCTTATGCTTTAACTTCCTCAGAATTCGGTCCTGCCATAACTCGTGCAGAAGCAATGAAATTACGAGAATTTTACCCCAATGGGCGCAGTACCTTTTTTCATGTTCATCCTAAAGATTTTTGGTTAACTGGTAAACGTAGTGGAATGTTTCCTAAGTCTTTATTTACTCCTGCTACTCAATGTGCTGGATTATTATTACCGTTTTTATTGCCTTTCCGTTCTGCTTTTCCTTTAGTCAAAAATTTTACCAGTGGGATGTGGTTATTAGTACATCTATTAATATCATCTGTGACAATGTTTTTTGTTGCTCACGCTGTACTTTTTCGCCTGCATCTTCCAAGTAGATATACAGGATTAAGTTTTCGGATAATTATTGCTTTAGCAACGGCGATCGCTCTGACTTTAATTATAGATAGTTTGTTTAATTGGATAAAGTTTGCAGGCAGAAAATTTACAACTAAAGCAACTAAACCAATAGCTGTAAGAGAACAATATTTCAAGGTGAGCTTAACTCTACTATTTACTTCTTTAATTATGGCATCTCTTGTGCTTTATCCAGCTTTTGTCAAAGGTTTTCCATTGGTAAAATATAAAGTAGGAAGAGCTACAGATTTATATGATTTTTTTCAACAACAACCCGAAAATATTCTCATTGCTTCTTTATCAGAGGAAGTAAATTTATTACCAACATTTGCTCAACGTTCTATTTTATTGGGTAGAGAATATGCTATTCCTTATCAAGTAGGTTATTACAGTCAATTTCGTCAACGCACTTTAGATTTAATTTCAGCTCAATACAGTTCCAATTTAGTAGATGTGAAACAGTTTATTCAAAAGTATAATATTAATTTTTGGATGCTACATCGTGGTGCTTTTACTCCTGAATATGTTGATGATAATAGTTGGTTAATGCAATATGAATCTGCACAGAAAGCAGTGACTTTTTTACAGTTGGGATATATTCCGGCCTTAGCAACTACTGTTTCTACTTGTACTGTTTTTAAGAATGATAGTTTATTCGTTTTGGATGCTAATTGTATTTTAAGAAACTAAAGTTTAACCTTGCTACAATTGTTTGGTCATCTGAAACTATTCAGCACAAATCTCTAGGCAAGAAAAAATCAAGCTCTATTTTGGGTTTAAATATTTACTTTTTATAGTCAAATTTACGTTCAAGGTATTTGCCGATTAATTTTCTTGCTAAACTTAAAAATATGAGATTATAGCCTAATTTCTCTACCATCTAAAAAAACAACATTGTACTTATATAATGAACTAATTCTGTAATAAATAGCTATCAATAAAATCAAATTATTTAACCTAGTTTCATTTACCTTTGTTCTCTCAAGATTGTAACCTCTACTTTTACAGTTTTTGAACATAGCCTCAATTACCGTGGTATAATTTTAACTATTTAGGTTGATTTTTATTGATGTTTGCGTAGCATCCCGCAGGGAAGCGCTGACCCCTAATAGCTGTTTGCGCAGCATTCCGTTTGCGTAGCATTCCGTAGGAAAGGAAATACTTAGATAATAATTTATTCCGGCCTTTGATTTAACCATTCGTTAATTTCTTCAGCTAACCTGGCACTTTCTTTTGCACTTATTGCTTTATCAATTTGATATTTCTTATTTGAAGATTGAATTATTACTTGATAACCAGATTCAAACTTAGATGATAAAACCTGCAAAATATCTTGAGTATTTCCCTGAGTTGTACCATAAACGAAATTAAATAAATGTCTTTCTACTCGAAAAAAGGTCTGGTCAAAATAAATATAATTTTTTTCGCAAAATAAAATAAATACTCCTGTAAAAACCACTATTAATAATAACAATCCATAAACAGGATTAGTTAGTAATAAACCTAAAAATATACAAAATACTCCACCCATAATTCCCGAATTTTTAACTTCTCTTAAACTAGGGGCATGAGTATAAATTTCTATCATATCTTGAGATTTATTAATAGTAATAATAGTGCTAAAGTTTAGAGGAATTTTTTTCGGTGTCACTAATGGTTGAAGTTGTGGTTTTGAGTTTAAAGATGTCAAAGCTTCACGGGCATTTTGAAAGCGCTTTTCTAAATCCATTTCTGTAATTTGATTAATCCAAGTAGCTAAACTAGGATTAATATCAACCTTGTCAGTAAATTGAATATGATAATTTTTTTGTGGTAAATCTACAGGGTAAATTCCAGTTATTAAATGAATTAAAGTTGCACCTAAAGCATATAAATCTGAAGCTGGAACTGCTCTACCCCAAAATTGTTCTAGGGGAGCATAACCGCTAGTTCCAATAATAGTAAAAGTTACTCCCTGAGCATTACCTTGAGATTGTACTGCGCCAAAATCTACTAAATAAATTTGTTGGTCTGCACCCATAATTAAATTACTGGGTTTAATATCTCGATGCAAAACTGGAGGCTCTAGTTCGTGGAGGTAAATCAGAATTTCTAATACTTCTTTAGCAATTTTTTTCACATCTTCTTCTGTGAATTGTTTCTCTCTATCTAATAATTCTTGGAGGGAAAAACCAGGAATATAATCTTGTACTAATGCAAACCAAGGTAAAGCAGAATTTTCTTCTTTATCTAAGGAAAAATAATCGCGATAACGAGGGATATGGGGATGATTTAGACCTTGTAAAGTTTTGGCTTCTGTCTCAAATAAATTTAATTCTTGCCCTAAGATTTCCGGGGAATAAGCTAACATTTTCAGAGTTACTTGTTCTTGGAGTTGGGAGTCAAATGCTAGCCAAGTTTTACGGCCTGCTACGGTGTTACCTAGTTGTTTTTGTAGTTGGTAACGTTCTTTTAAAATTTTTCCGGGAGTTAACATAATTAAGTTAAAAGTTGATAGTAATCTCAATACTATCTAGTCATAATAGCGTAAGTGGTATGAGACGCCTAAGTAGTTTATTACCCTGCCAGTTTGCTCTTAAGACTATTGTACAATAGTTGAATGAATTATCACCCACAGAGTAATCAGGCGATCGCTACCTTGTCAGTTTCTGAGCCTAACTATTGGACAATAGTTGAATGAATTATCAATACTGAATAATCAGGCGATCGTTACCTTGTCACTTTCCGAGCCTGACTATTGGACAATAGTTAAATTAATTATCACCCACAGAGTAATCAGGCGATCGCTACCTTGCCAGTTTCCGAGCCTAACTATTGGACAATAGTTAAATTGATGCTCAAAACTGAATAATCAGGCGATCGCTACCTTGCCAGTTTCCGAGCCTAACTATTGGACAATAATTGAATGAATTATCACCCACAGAGTAATCAGGCGATCGCTTTTTGGGAAGTGTTGAACTCGATAAAAGTAGGTTGGGTAGAACGCAGTGAAACGCAACAAAACCTCCGCGTTTTGGGTTGATGTTGGGTTTATCCTTCGGATAAGCTGCGCTTTTTCGTATAGGGAATGCTCCGCAAACATGTCGCGCAGCAAAACGTTACCTCAACCCAACCTACAAATATTCTTTTATTATCAATTATCTATTATTTCAACAACTCTTTCATTATCAATTATCCATTATCAATTATCAATTATTATCTAGCCAGTTTTCCAAGTCTGCTATTGTTGCTAAATCAAAAATTTCTTCACCTAAAATATCTAATTTTTC
>JASJEE010000118.1 GCA_030064835.1 Microcoleaceae cyanobacterium MO_207.B10
TCAACCAGATTTGAGATCGGGCATAATTGTTTCCTGAAGATTAGCGTCTATAAGGTTAAGATTATCAATCAAAGCATCAGTCAGATTAGCTCTTCTTAAATCTGCTCCTCTTAAATTTGCTCCTGTTAAATCTGCTCTAATTAAAATAGCTTGATTGAGATTAATACCTCGACAATAACTTTCCTGCAAATTTGCATCTTGCAAATCGACTTTTTTGAGTTCAGCAAATCTCAAATCTGCTCTATAAAGGTTTGCTTCTATTAAAGAAGAATTTGATAAATCAATCCCACTCATATGAGCTTTAATCAGATTAGCTTTGTCTAAATTAGCCTGGTAACAATAAGCCCCAATTAATTCAATCTCATAAAGATTAGCATCGCTAAAATTAGCATAAATGAGGTTAGCTTCCATTAAATTTGCCTTGGCTAAGTTGCTTCTACTCAGGTTAGCTGAAGTTGCATCAACGTAGCGACAATTAGAATTTTGTAAATCAGTTCCAATTAAATTAGCATTAACTAAATCAGCTTCAATTAAATTAGCATTTTTTAGATCGGCAGAAATCAAATTAGCATTTATTAAATTAGCACCCTGAAGATTAATAGCAGTTAGATTAGCATTAATTAGTTGAGCTGAAGTCAAAATAGCATCTCTACAATTAGCATTAATCAATTGAGCTAAAGATAGATTAGCTCCTGTTAAATTTACCTCTTGAAAATTAACACCTTCTAGATTAAAGCCTCTTAAGTTAGCATCAGTCAAGTCTGGTTGTAAATGTGGATTTTTATCTCTCCATTCATTCCATATAATTACACCACGATTAAGTAAGGCTAGATATTCTTGATTCGCCATATTTTCATCAAAATTTATTCTTAGAAATATATAGTAATCCTAAATAGGTCGCAGGTAATCAAAAAGTAAATAAAAAAACTGAAACTCCGACCTGTTGCCTGTAGCAATAGTGCCTGTTGCCTAAAAAGCAGTAAGATTTTTGCCACGAATATGCGGAGGATTGCTATAGCAAGAAACTACGAAATTATTGCCTATTACCTATTTTCCCAAAATGAAAACTTTGAGAATCTCATAGAACATAATTGTTATCGTTGAGATTTTTCAACTAATTTTAGTAGTTGCTTTATTATTTCAAAAGTAGTTTGCATAGCGTTCCACAAGAAAACTTGAATACTAATAGCTAAGTGTTTGGGAAATAATTATGTTAAATATTAATGACAATTTCATCCAACCTTTAATGATTTTTTCTTGTATTCAACCCACTTCCTCATCAAAAATAAAATAATTATAAGTATACTAGCGATGATTCCTAATGGAGTAATATAAGTCCAATGCCCAAACATTTTTTCACTAATATGCCACATTAATAGAAACATTAATAAGTAGGTTGACTGGTGCATTTTCCGCCAATTTTTCTTCAATTTTTTCACACTCCAGTCATTAGAAGTAATGGCTAATAATGTAAAAATAGCCAGTATAACTATTCCTTGGGAATAAACTAAATAAGATTTCATATCAAAGACATCAAAGCTTCTTTTCATAAATAATAAAATGCCATGACCTGCACCTAATAAGAACGAAATAACCCCGATTTGACGACGATATTTGAGTAATATTTTGGGGATATTGCTCTTCTTAGTAACAGGAAAAACTATTCTAAGAATTGTGGGTAACAAAGTAATAATATAGGCAAATAAAGCTAAAAATCCCAGATAACTAGCAAAATTTGGTGTGTTAATTATGAAGTTTTCCATTTTCGTAATTCCGTGATTTTGACAGTTGAGTTTGATTGAATAGCTCTGAGCTGATGAATATTAAATGGCTCAAACCTAGATATATAGCACTACGTTTTTTGGTTAGGACAATAAATTTTAGTTGTGAGGAAACAGAGAATATCAGAATATTGACAGTGGGATGTCCTGACGTATTTGCGTAGTGTTATATGTTAAAGAACACCCTAATTACGATGTAATACCATTACTCATATCAGCTTTTAATACTATTTTTCAGGTGTTTTTTGCTAAAGTCCCTCTTGTAAGTCTAGTCTGAACAACTTTTTTCTCCGGATGGGGGACATAAATAACTAAAGTTATATATTTCTCCTCTTATTATACACATAAGTGAGAAAACGACAACAGGATATTAAAAATTTTTCTAGTGCTACGCGCAAGTCACAATTCAGAAGTAATTCCTGACCAGGAAATCAGGTCTCAAGCCTCCCCCTTTAAAGTAGGGCTGTTTCATTATCACAAAAAGCAGAGTGTGGGGAGAGGGGGGAGAGGAGGAAGAGGAGGAAGAGGGGGGAGTAAGAAACTGCCAAAAACGCGTATAGCAGCGTCGGGAGGATGTCAATCTGAATATGCTGTACTTTTGGCTGATATAGCCAAAAGAAATCATTCGCGATCAAAAACTGTAGGGGTTTGGTCTCCAAATCCTTTGGCGCTTGGGTTTGGAGACCAAACCCCTACGTTAATGAAGTCAGAACTCAGAAGTCAGAAGTCAGAAGTTGTTCAGAGTAACGGGGATTTATGCCCCGCTCCAAAAACATTTCGCCTTAAAAGGCGGGGTTTTAAACCCATTTTTTTTGATAAAATCTTACCGGATAATTAATAATTAATGAAGACCTCGCCCTTAAGGGGGCGGGGTTTAAATAATTACAGAACTTTTGAGGATGGTGAGGTACACTTTATTAATTATCTGTTGCCTTCTGGAGCTGTTGCCTTCTGGAGCTGTTGCCTAAAGTCCTAAAAATTTGTACCTCACTAACTCCGAAACTGCTGTAAATAATTCAGCATGATTAGCCTCCCCTTTCAAGGGGAAAAAAAATAAATTTTTTCCTTATTGGTCAATCCGATGGTTTTAACCAGAGGTAATTATCAATTATCAATTATCAATTAATGAAGACCTATATTAGGATTGCTGCTAATAGTCGAAATGCTTACATTTTTTCAACTAACTTTCTTTCTTGGAATCTTCTTCTTTTAAGCTTGTTTTTGTTTCCAAACTTTCCAACTGGTATACATTAATAAACCTGTAGCGCTAAAAGCATAAATTGTACCACTAGGAATACCTGAAAAAGCCATAGCTAAACTTCCTACCCAAAGTGTCAGGGAATAAATAAAAAAAACTGTTAATCTTTGGGATAAACCAGCATCTAATAAACGATGATGTAGATGGCGTTTATCTGCAATAAAAGGAGATTTGCCACTCCGTAAACGTCCTAAAATTACTGCAGACATATCTAGAATTGGTACTGCTAAAATTAGATATGGCAAAACAACAGAAGTAACTACTGTTGTTTTGACTAAACCTATTACTCCCACTGCTGCTAAAGTAAATCCTACATAATAAGCTCCTCCATCTCCCATAAATATTTGGGCTGGATTAAAGTTATAACGCAGAAAACCTAATGTTCCACCAGCTAAAGCTGCTGCTATTAAAGCTGCTGCTGGTTGGTCCATAAATATACTAACAATTAACATGACAAAAGCTGCTATACCAGAAACACCAGCAGCCAAACCATCTACACCATCAATCCAATTAATCGCATTTGCCATACCGACTAACCAAATCACAGTTATCGGCCAGCTTAATATATTAATATGTACTAATCCATAAAAAGGAATAGTTAGAAATTCAATTTGTACTCCTACTATCCAAGCCATACTAGCAGCAATTATTTGGGTAAATAATCTGAATAGAGGTGACAAACCAAATAAATCGTCTGCCAAACCAATGACGAAGAAGGCTAAACCACCTACTGTTACTCCCCAGATTTCAAACTCTTTTTCAGGAGGTAGAATATTGCCATTAGTATCTATAAATCCACCTAACCACCAAATAATTAAAAGAGCAATTAGGCTACTAATAAAAATAGAAACTCCTCCCAAACGTACCATTGGCTTTTTATGAATTTTACGACCTCCAGGATGGTCTACCAATCCAATTTCGAGAGCAATTTTTTTGATTATTGGCGTGATTAAAAGTACAAGTAAAGTCGAAATAACTAAGCTAATTAAATGATACAGATAATTAGGTATTTGAAATAATGGGGGATTAAGAGTTAATATTAAATTATTAATGTGGTTTAGTATCATCAGAATATTTTGTCAGGTTTAAGGAAACTGGTATATGGTTAAAATTTAAGTTGTTTTTTGATCGACTTTTGGATAGATATTTATACTAAGTAGTTAAGTAAAATTAATTTTATATTTGCTGTTGATGTTAGATAGGTAGGGCAAACTCTTTTTAATCTACTTATCAAATTAGACAAATATATTTTCCCCTACTATCTGAAAAATGTTAAATTTATGCAGCAAGCCCTAATTAAATATATTTTTGGAAAACTATAGTGCTATGGTATGATTTTTCTTTTGCTTAAATGAATTAGATTAGTTCAATGGAGTAGAAACTTATGGAAAATCTCTACTAATAGGAATAGGTTGAGATTTCTAGATTAGCATCCTCAAGAAAATAATAAAACTGGGCTGAAAGCCTAATGGTTTACTTAAAAAACCTCACTTTCTCTCCTGCCTTTTTAGTTTTGACACTTAATAATACTAGACAGTGCAAAGTTCTGGGAATAACTATTGCTAGTTAAGGGTTTCAGCTATCCAAAGGTGAGAAACTTTCCATTGAGAGCGGTAGGTTCTGTAAGCCTTTTCTAGTAATACTTTCAGTTTTAAAAGCAAATCATTATTTGGTAGAACTTTGTACTATCCAGTTAATAATAGACATCTCCTCAAATAAATAATTGACCTTTTTTGCACTTTAGGCTAATAATTAGGGCTTGCTGATTAAATATCAAAGCATTGAATGATAAAGGTTTGAGGAATTTTCGGCCTGGAAAAAGTACCAGCTTTTTGGTTGATGAATCGGAAAAAGTGAGCATTTTGGGTAGATTATGGTAGAAAAATCAAAGGACTATTCTTCTTCCTACCTCCTCTATAATTCCCAGTTCTCCTGATTCCTGACTCCTGACTCCTGACTCCTACCCTTACCCATAAGACTTTTTCAGCAAACCCTAATTAATTTCTGGAGATGTCTAAATATATTGAGAAACTATAGTGCTATATATCAGCAACTATAACTTCTCTAAAATCCTCAATCATTAATCCAAAAATTCCTTAGACAAGACTAGGAACCTTGGCCATCAAATCGGGGTAAAGAGGAAAGCGATCGCAAAGCAATCCTACTCTATCTCGGCACTTTTGAGCTACCCCTTCATCTTCTGGATTTAGTAATCTTTCAGCAATAATATCGCCTATTTCTGTAAATTCAGCAGCTTTCATCCCTCGACTTGTCATTGCAGGAGAACCTAGTCGGAGACCACTGGTAACAAAAGGAGACTCTGGGTCAAAAGGTACAGTATTTTTATTAGCAGTAATATTTACCCCACTCATCAACTTATCTGCTTTTTTACCTGTCATACTTACTGACCTTAGATCCACTAACATAACGTGATTTTTCGTACCACCAGAAGCTATTTTTAATCCGCGTTTTTGCAGTTGGGTTGCTAAGGCAGCAGCATTTTCTATAACTTGGCCGGAATAAGTCTTAAATTCTGGCTTTAAAGCTTCTCCGAATGCAACTGCTTTGGCTGCAATAACGTGTTCTAAAGGACCACCTTGAGTTCCGGGAAATACTGACTTGTCCAGTTTTTTTCCTAATTCTGGGTCGCGGGTCAAGATTAAACCGCCTCGTGGCCCCCTTAAAGTTTTGTGGGTGGTAGTTGTCACTACATCACAGTGGGGGACTGGGTTAGGATGATGATCTGTTGCTACTAAACCTGCAATATGAGCAATATCCGCTAATAAATAAGCTCCTACTTCATCGGCGATCGCCCGGAATTTCTCAAAATCAATTATCTGAGAATAGGCGGAATAACCACAAATCAGAAGTTTGGGTTTATGTTCTTTTGCCAGTTCGAGAACTTGGTCATAATCTATAGCTTCTGTTTCCTGACTTACACCATAATGATGAACTTTGAACCATTTACCAGAAACGTTAACTGGGGAACCGTGGGTCAAATGTCCACCGTGGGATAAGTCCATTCCCATGATGGTGTCCCCTGGTTGTAACAAGGTGAGAAAGACGGCAAAGTTAGCTTGTGCCCCAGCATGAGGTTGTACATTAGCATGGGCTGCTCCAAATAATTCTTTGGCACGATCTATGGCTATTTGTTCGATTTCGTCTATAAATTCACAACCGCCGTAGTACCGTTTACCAGGGAGACCTTCGGCATATTTGTTGGTGAGTACGGAACCTTGGGCAGCCATTACTGCTGGTGAGGTAAAATTTTCACTGGCAATTAGTTCTAGGTGGTCTTGTTGCCGTCCGTATTCTTTTTGAATTAGTTCAGCTACTAAGGGGTCTGTTTCTGTGAGAAGGTTAGCGTTAGTCATGTTCTATATTTTTTGAGGCTACATTAAAACTATAGTAAATGTTCCATAGTCGTATATAGTCAAACAATCTTAAATATCTTAAATATCTTCGTTGATTTGTACAAAAGAGCTACTAAATATTTGACAAAATTTAATAAGTCTCGACCTTCTGTTTAATGGTATAATGGAGTTGGCTGAGAATTAAAAGCTCAATCACAATCATCAAGATTAATAAATGCTTGGAGCCTTGAGTAGTTTTAATCCCTTGATTTATGAGATTAGTTGAGAGACATATTATTCAAAAAAATCATCGGTTTTATACTGAAATTGACCGACTGTGTTTCTTGTATAAAAATCTCTATAACTATGCTAATTATTTAGTTCGTCAGTCTTTTATCTTTGAAAAGATTTATCTTTCCTATTATCAGCTTCAAAAAACACTTCAATCTCAAGGATACTATCAAGCAATGCCAGCTAAAGTCTCTCAACAAATCTTGATGATTTTAGAGAGAAACTGGAAAAGTTTTTTAGCAGCGAACGAAGTTTATAAAGATAACCCATCAAAGTTTAACGCTCCTCCTCGTCTTCCTGGATATAAAAATCGAATAACAGGAAGAAATATTGTAGTTTATACAACACAAGCCATCAGCAAGAGGAAACTTAAACAAGGAACTATTAATCCGAGTAAAACTGGGATTTATCTAAAAACTTTAGTACCTACTTCACAAATTAAACAAGTTCGTCTCGTCCCTAGACTTAACCATTATGTAATAGAGGTCATTTATGAAGCGACGGAAAAACAATACGAGATCGAAAAAAATCGTTGTGCCAGTATTGATATAGGATTAAACAATCTAGCTACATTAACTTTTAATCAAGCCGGAGTCAAACCGCTCTTGATAAATGGCAGACCGTTAAAATCTATCAATCAATACTATAATAAGGTTAGGAGCTTTCTGCAATCCCAACTCCGGGAAAATCAGTCAAGCCTCAGACTAAAAAAGCTTTCTAATAAAAGAGAATTTAAAATCAATGATTATCTCCATAAAGCATCTCGTTTGATTATTGATACCTTGATTAATAAGAAGATAGGGACTTTGATAATTGGTCACAATGAAGGCTGGAAGCAGAATATCAACTTAGGGAAAAGAAACAATCAAAATTTTGTCTATGTCGCCTATAATAAGTTAATTGAAATGTTATCTTATAAAGCCAAGATGGTAGGGATAAAAGTAATTATTACTGAAGAATCTTATACGTCAAAAGCAAGTTTTATAGATAATGATTTGATTCCAGTTTACAAAAAAGGTAAGAAAAATAAAGTCACTTTTTCAGGAAAAAGAATAAAAAGAGGTTTGTATTGTACCGCCAGCAAAGGGTTAATCAATGCTGATGTGAACAGTTCTTTGAACATAATGAGAAAAGCAGTCCCAAATGTTTTTGACCATGGGATAGAGGGTGTTGTAGTTCACCCAGTTAAGGTAACACCTGCAAAATAAGAATATGTCATATTTGGCTATATTTTTATGAACTATATGCCCCACACTGGAACTTAGGTTTTCAGTGTGGGGCTGAGGAATCTAGTTTATAGTAGCGGAGTTGGTTAATTGAATTTTAGAATTTATTTTCAATCACTAACTCACTCAATGGTAATTGTCCGGGTTTTGGCCAAGGATCTTTAACTTTTTTGCCAATGGCTACCATTGGACCCATTACATAATTTTCAGGTAAATTAATTAATTCTGCTAGTTTCTCAATATCAAAACCAATCATCGGGCAGGAATCATAACCCATCGCTTTTGCTGTTAACATTAAGGTCTGCATTGCCATACCAATTGAACGTTGAGCTTCATCTCTTTGAAGCCATTCACGCCCTTCATGGAAAGGTTCTATCATACCTACAAGTTGTTTGGCTACTTGCTCTGGAGCATTTTGCCAATAACGACTAGGCTCTTTTTCCCAAGCTTTCATGTCTGCTGTAAAGAGAATGAGTAAAGAAGCTTCTGTTATTTGAGCTTGATCGAAACCAAGTTCTCGGACTTGTTGCCGTAATTCTGGATCTCGAAGAATAACAAAACGCCAATGTTGAATATTAAAACTGGTGGGAGCTTGAATTGTTGTTTCCAGAAGTTTTTGTTCTTCTTCGGGTGTTATTTTATGGTTAGGATCGTAATGTTTAACAGCACGACGTTGATAAATTAGGTCTAAAGCATCCATTGAGTCAAACTCCTTTTGATAAGTTTAAGTTTGAGAAACTGAGTTTTCCGTCGTTATGGAAAAACTCAGTCTCCCGATTCGAGTTCTCTCTGTTAGGCAACGGTTTTGTTAAATTTTACCTGAAATGGGGATCAAATAATCTACCTAATTTTTGAGTAACAAATTAGTTATTAGTTATCAGTTTGCCCAGGGAAGCAGAAAAAGGTAATAGAGAATTAAAAAGCTTTTTAAATGGTAGAAAACTAGATTCCTTATAGGGAAAATTAGGATTTATTTTTACTTTTTTTAAATAATTATTGATATTGATAACAACATTATTTTGAATACCAATCTGCTTTCGATAATTTATAGACCCAGGTTAATTTTGAATTTCAATTTGTTGGGATGGTTTTTTTCATTATTTTGTGTAGCCATTATAATTGAAAATTAAGGGCTAGTTTTCAAAGCATAAGGCACTAGAATAAATTCATAAATTACCTGCACAATAATCATTATTAAGAGAGCAATCTAAACCCGAAAAAGAAGATACAATTTTAGCCATCAAAACCTAGATGTAACAGTCTTAAACATTTGATAATAGTGGCGCAGCATTTAATAATGTCTGAGTATAAGAATGTTGCGGATAATTAAATATTTCTTCTGTTTTTCCTTGCTCGACAATTTTGCCACTATTCATAACAGCAATTCTGTCACAAATAAATCTAGCCACCCACAAATCATGGGTAATAAATAGATAAGTTAAATTTAATTCTTGCTTCAATTCCAACATTAATTCCAAAACTTGAGTTTGAATAGTAGCATCCAACATACTGACAGGTTCATCACAAATAATTAGTTTTGGATTAGTAATTAATGCTCTGGCAATAGCAACTCTTTGTTGTTGTCCTCCAGATAATTCGGAAGGATACCTAGTACCATATTCTGCTACTGGAGTCAAACCTACTTTTTCCAACATTTTCTCAACTTGAATTTTAGCTTCTTCTACACTGGCTAAATTATGAATAAATAGGGGGTCAGCTATTATCTGATTAACAGTCATCATCGGGTTGAGACAAGCGAGGGGGTCTTGAAATATCATTTGCATTTCTCGACGGTAAGGTTGCAATGCAGAATGGGAGAGAGTAGTTAAGTCTTTGCCTTCAAATTCCACTGAGCCAGAAGTAGATTTAATTAATTGTAAAATAGTTCGAGATAAGGTACTTTTACCACAACCAGATTCTCCGACTAATCCTAATATTTCTCCTGAATAAAGGTCTAAGTTTACTCCATCAACTGCTTTAATAAGTTTACTTTTACCAGAAAAAAATAACTGTTCTATAAAATTACTTTCTAAGCTGTAATGTTTAACTAAATCTTTGATTTGTAAAATAGGTTTAACTGTTTTGGCAACTGTTATTTCTTCAGATTTTTCTGGTTTAATTTGAGAAGAGTTAGATTCAACAACTTGAATATGTAAAGCAGCTTGAAAAAGAGATTTAGTATATTCATGTTCCGGATTTTGGAGAATTTGTTTAATTGCCCCTTTTTCTACTATTTCACCTCCATACATCACAGCAATACTGTCACAATATTCTCCCACCATTGCCAAATCATGGGAAATTAATAATAGGGAAGTCTGACGTTCTTGGCAAAGTCTAGTTAATTCCTGCAAAATTTGAGATGCTATAGTTACATCTAAACTGGTAGTAGGTTCGTCAGCAACTATTAATTTCGGGTCAAGTAAAAGTGCTAAAGCGATCGCTACTCTTTGTCGCATTCCCCCACTAAATTCATGGGGATATTGAGACCAACGACTGGCAGGAATATTAACAGTTTCTAGAGTTTCTATAGATTTTTTTTCTGCCTGAGATTTAGATAGATGAGGTTGATGTGCAATAATAGTTTCTACACAATGCTCTCCAATAGTCATTAATGGATCGAGACGAGTCATGGGGTCTTGAAAAACTAATGCTACTGCTTCGCCACGAAATTTTCTGAGTTGGGAGGGGTTCATCCCAAACACAGATTTTTCCGCAAAGGTAACAGATCCCTCAACTTTTACTGATTTGGGTAATAATCTCATAGCAGCACGTCCGAGGGTAGATTTACCACATCCAGATTCTCCCACTAATCCTAATTTTTCACCAGGTTGAAGTGTTAGAGAAACATTATTTACTGCCCAATGAGATTTTCCACGTTTTTCAGGATAAGCTACTCTGAGATTTTTTATATTAAGTAAGGGATTCATTGATTTATATTGCTAAATATTTACCTGTGGCACAGTTCAACAATTAATAATTAATAATTAATAATTAATAATTACCGAAAGATTCTGGGTATGCGTCTCCCATTTTAAGGGGATAAAAAAGAGAATATTCCAAATTTCAAGCCTCTTTATTGCAGAGGTACTGATAACTGAAATGACCTCTCTTTGAAAATCAGAAGATTGACTAAAAAGAAAATTTTTTCTTATTTCCCCAAGGGGAGGCTTTAGACCATAATTTTTAGGTAGGGAATAAATCTTCATCAGATATTTATAGCTGAATTATGTATTTCAATTATCCAATTTATTTGTAACATTCCCCCGTCGGATACCCGTCTGCACGGGTACAATGTTTATCCTAGCCCCCGCCTACGCGAGAGTAGACTCCAGCGAGGACGAGAGTAATATTTTTTTCAAACTGGTATAAAATATATAACTTAGTAAAAAATTAATATATTGATACTCTATATTATTAAAACACTTAATAGTTATTAAAATGTAAAATTGGGTATTTATAATAGCAGAATGCAGAATATATTAAAACAATAACCAGGGGGAGCTTAAACAATAAGTTAAAATCTTAACTGCTAACTGAATCGCTGATAAGCTGTTGTGGATTTAAAGCAGTTATTTGTTATATACTTAATTAAAATGATCAACCTGATCACTTCAGACTTCTGTACGGGTGGTTAGCGTTTCCGGAGCATTCCGTAGGAAACCACCCCTACTTCAAACTTCTGAATTGCTAAGACGCATTTTAAATGTTTCTTAGCTTACCTGCTCAATCAATTTGCTTTTGCTAAAAATCGCACTATATTTATCATAATTTTTTATAAATAAATCAACTTAATTACCACTGGTTTTAAATCTTGAATTGGTAATATTTTAATTTTAACTTAGGAATTATTGTCTTCACAAATTCAATTAAAAACTAATAATTATTCAATGGCTAAGATTGAGTTTTTTCAAAAAATCTGAAACAAGATATTTGTTAGCTATTTACTGGTTTTACATATTGTTAATTATGTTGATTTTTTGATGTTAATTTATTTATACTAAACTCAAAAAGCACGCCCTCGCGTAGGCATGGGTAACCCACCCTACTCACCTTACCTCCTAACTTATCTACTTAGATTAGAATTACCATTAAGCTCTTTTCTTTTATTTTCAAATCTTCTTAACATATAAGTAGCAGCACAATCTCCATGAGGATGATTTTCCAACATATCAGTTAACTGAAAAACATACTCAGCTATTTCTTCTCCCAATTTATCAATAACAGTCTGACGATTAATCATTTCTTGTTGATGAAGGCGCACTTTTGCTTGCCATCGACTAGAAAACATTTCAGGAATTTTGGTATGGAGGCCAAGTTCTTCTAGAATTTTCCATTCTTCAGCACTATCAAACCAGATACCTCCACAACTTGTACAACGTTCTATATAAAAAGGATTTTTAATATTTATTCTGGTTCGTGATAAATAAGTACCGCACTCTGGACATAATCCTGCCTTACCATCAAAAGGGGAAGGTTCAAAATCTTCAAATAAATTGTAGTAGGGCAAAGTTTCTTCTGGGACATACCATGAAGGTAAACTGGCTAACCAGGCTTCATACTCTTTTGCCGAAATCCAGAAACCTTCAGATTTAGGGCAGTATTTTACTGGGATAATATCATTCAAAACTGCATCTTCTAGATCTACATCGTATTTGGGACTTTTCATAATTTTTGTTTCTGATTCTCTATTCATTTGGTCTGGTCGAGTATAGTCAAGCAGTATCTTTTCAGCGTTTCTAGGCGATTTTGGATAGTGACAAATCTGGTTTGTGTTGTTTGAGGGTTTCGAGATGCTTGGAAAAAGGTAACATCTAAATTTAAGAGTCTAAGTTCTTTGTGAATTTCTGTCACATAGGACTGTACTTGCAATGCTACAGAGGGATCTAGTTGGGAGTTATCTAAATTAATGATGTAAGTCTCGAAAAACTTTTGGACTTCCCTAGTCGTGGCCAATATTTTTCCTAGCTCTCTTTCGGCCACATCCTGTTGTAGCTGATTCAGAAGTTTGCTTAATTTTCGATATTGCTGATTATGCTCCGTTGGTAACATAATGTAAATAAGTTAATTTTTATATAGTATTAGCATAGGAAGTAACAATCAAGGATTTTGGATTCAGATGTTAAGTCAGGTTAGTGAATCTAACCTCAACCTACTGAGCAAATTAGTCACCCTGCGGTAACTAATTTTATAGATACTTTTTCTATTCTTTTTATAGTCGTAATTTAGCTATCCAAAAAAATCATTAGGTCTTAAATTCTTAAACTATATTTTAGATATCCGTATCTATTTACCCCTATTTGATAATCTAAGCTTATTTGAATAATAATCTAAAGTTTTATCTAGAAATTATCCGGAAATATAAGGTATAAAAAAATACAAATAATCTTTAAAAAACTGCAACTATAAAGTAAAAAGATAGTTGATAGTTAAATCAGTCTCTCATAAAATAGGAATTTATAAATACTTCTAATCAAATACAAAAATATAAGGATTTCATCTCTAGCTGAAATTAGTATAAAAACTTAAGACATTAACTTATAAACTAACTCCTATGAATACAAAAACCCTCCCACCCAAACCAGAAATTTCATGTGTAATTCCTGATTGGCTTCAAGAATGCCTAGATAGCAAAAAATCTACTGATAATATAAGTAACTCTTCACTGGATACAGGATTAATTTGCGAAGCATTTGAATTTGCCTACAAGTTACATGAAGGGCAGTATCGGAAATCAGGAGAACCTTATATTTGTCATCCGATAGCTGTTGCTGGATTATTAAAATATCTGGGCGGAGATAGTGCAATGATTGCTGCAGGTTTTCTCCATGATATTGTTGAAGATACTGACATAACTATTGAAGAAATAGAAGAAAAATTTGGAGCCGAAGTTGCTTTATTAGTAGAAGGTGTAACGAAGCTTTCTAAGTTTAATTTTTCCAGTAAAACAGAGCTACAAGCAGAAAATTTTCGCCGGATGTTTTTAGCAATGGCGAAAGATATTAGGGTAATTGTTGTTAAGTTAGCAGATAGATTACACAATATGAGAACTTTAGAACATTTACCACCTCATAAACAATTAAATAAAGCATTAGAAACACGGGAAATATTTGCACCATTAGCAAACCGTTTAGGAATTGGTCGGATTAAATGGGAATTAGAAGATTTATCTTTTAAATATATTGAAAAAACAGCTTATCGGGAAATTCAAGAATTAGTAGCAGATAAAAGGGTAGATCGAGAAGCTAGACTGTTAGAAATGACAGAACTTTTAAGAGAAAAATTAGAGCAAGCAGGAATAGAATGTTATGACATTAGTGGTCGTCCAAAACATCTTTATGGAATTTATCGCAAGATGCATTTCAAACAAAAAGAATTTCACGAAGTTTATGATATTTCTGGACTCAGAATTATTGTGAATAAAAAGGAAGATTGTTATCGTGCTTTGGCTATTGTTCACGACTCTTATCGACCTATTCCTGGAAGATTTAAAGACTATATTGGTCTGCCAAAACCTAATCGTTATCAGTCATTACATACAGGAGTAATAGGAACTACTGGGCGACCTGTAGAAGTGCAAATTAGAACTGTGGAAATGCACCATATTGCTGAGTATGGAATAGCTGCTCATTGGAAGTATAAAGAAACTGGTTATAGTAATACGAAAATTACTTCTGAAGATGAAAAGTTTACTTGGCTTCGACAATTATTAGAATGGCAAAGTGACCTTAAAGACGATAAAGAATATTTGGAGACTATTAAGGGCGATTTATTTTATGAATATGTTTATATTTTTACACCAAAAGGTGATGTAATTTCTCTTAAACATGGCTCGACACCAATAGATTTTGCTTATCGCATTCATACGGAAGTAGGAAATCATTGTACAGGAGCTAGAGTAAATGAACGAATAGTACCTTTGGATACTAATTTAAAAAATGGTGATATTGTGGAAATTTTGACTCAGAAAAATGGTCATCCTAGTTTGGATTGGCTAAATTTTGTTGTTACTGGTGGAGCGCGAAATCGAATTCGTCAGTGGTATAAGCGTTCCCATAGAGAAGAAAATTTAGCTAGAGGTCGAGAATTATTAGAAAAAGAATTGGGTAAAAAAGGTTTTGAATCTTTACTTAAATCTGAACAAATGCGAGTTATTGCTGAAAGATGTAATTATCATAATGTGGAGGATTTATTAGCAGCTTTAGGTTATGGAGAAGTAACTTTAAAATTAGTTGTTAATCGATTACGAAATGCGTCTAGAGAAGTCACACAAGTTGAAAATAATTCAGATATTTGGTCAGAAAGTTCTGTACAAAAATGTACTTTAATTCCCCCTCGACCTACTCAAAGTCTATCTTCGGATAAGTCTCATCCGATCGCTGGAGTCGAAGGTTTAATGTATCATTTAGCAGGTTGTTGTAATCCGATTCCGGGTGAACCTATTATTGGTACTGTTACTCGTGGTCGTGGTATTTCAATTCATCGCCAAGGTTGTTCTAATGTGGAAAATGTACCAGGGGAAAAGTTAGTTCCTGTTAGTTGGAATCGTGCTAATGAAAATCAAGGGCGACCTAACACTTATCCAGTTAATATCTGTATTGAAGTTATAGATAGAGTGGGTGTGTTGAAAGATATTTTGTCTCGTTTAATGGATAATAATGTT